>CAZOEM010000379.1:0-3496 GCA_964578735.1 uncultured Halobacteria archaeon
TGTTCTAGGTATTGCTGCGGGTTATATGCTGGAAAAGTACTTGTTATAGTACATTGTTAGAATTATTTTACTGTTTAGTTTTGGATATCCTTTCCAATGGTTTGATGTTTTAGATATTATTTTATTTTGTATTGTGTTGGGCATTGTGTTGGGCATTGTGTTGGGAACTGTGGTGGGCGTTGCGAGGGGCATTGCTGAGGAGGGCATTGCGTTTGGCATTGCGTTTGGCATTGCGTTTGGCATTGTGTTGAGCATTGTTGTGGGCAGTGTAGCGGGCAGTGTAGGGGGCATTGCGGTGGCATTGCGTTGGGCGTTGCGGGGGTACATTGCGGTGGGCATTGCATTTGGCATTTTGTTCGGCATTATGAGGGGCATTACGTTCGGCATTGCGGTGGGCATTGCGTTTGGCATTGCGTTTTTATTTTCATACTTCCGACTTTTCTATATTCTGCCCCACATGATACAATATCTGCGTGTAAAAATTTTGGGGCATGAGCCGTTCAGTCTATTTAGAAACTCACCGATATACTGGGATGAAGTAATCTTGATGCCGCTACCGTTTTTATCTAATTTCCTTGTAACATTGACAGAGGCAAATAGAAACGAAGGTTTGCATGAAATCGAATTTGTATCAGCTAAAAGACCGTTTCAACGAAAACCAGCGTCCTCTGCCCTTTCAGAAATAACCATCAAGGATCTGGGCGGATTCGAGTCAATAGAAGAAATAGCCGATGCTTCAGGTAATGTTTCTTTTTTTTCTGTTTCTGAAAGTACCTTATCTCAAGAATTTAGTAATGTGTTTAGAAAGATAGACGATATATCCACAGATGCTAAAAGTTTTATAGATTCATCAAGTAATTATAATAGACTTAGAACGCTAACTGCTTTAGCAAATGATGTTGATAAATTCAAGAAAACATTGATTACTAAAAAAGATCCTGTGGCATACAAATTCCTATCTGTTACAAAAACATGGTCTCAAATAATAAAAGCGGAAACAAATAAATTAACTGAGCTTAAAAAGGATACGTACGAAGAAATCCCAAACCCATACATCTTCGGAAATCCTGTAAGACCTAAAGAGAAATCAAGATTATTTGTTGGTAGACGGGATATTATAAGAGAAATCGAATCAAATCTCGCTAATATTTCTCAAAAACCTACCCTATTTTTATACGGGCGGAGGAGAGTAGGCAAATCTTCGGTATTGGTCAATCTTCCACGATTTTTAGGTAAACGATATGTTTCTGCATATATTGATTGCCAGGACGCCAGAACGACAGAAAGTCCTGCTTCTTTCTGCTTCACGCTATCAATGTCAATCTCAAATTCATTGAAAGACAGGGGTTTTTCTATAGAATATCCTCTCTTTGAGGCATTTCAAAAAAATCCGTTTACAATTCTGGGTAATTGGTTTGATAAAATAGAAAAGACACTTGAAACAGAAAACAAATTAATATTACTTGCCCTGGATGAATACGAAAAATTAGAGGAATCAATTCTTAGAGGTGACCTGTCTATCGAAATACTTGATCAATTACGCAATATTATCCAGCATAGAAAACATTTTGTTGTGCTAATTACCGGGAGTAAAGAATTGAGTGAACTGGAATTAAATTGGTCCGATTATCTAATAAGCGCCAGGACGATAAAACTTGGCTATTTATCAAAGGATGAAGCAAGAACCTTGATTACCAATCCTATTGATGACTTTAGTTTAAATTATGAAGGTGGCGAAAACGGAGAGGTTGTTAATAAGATAATAGATATTATAAGTTGTCAGCCTTATCTGGTTCAAGCATTGTGTTTTGAGCTTGTTGACTATTTAAACACACAACACCGCAAAGAGGCTCGAATGGATGATATTGATGCTGCAATAGAGAAGGTATTAGTTTCTGCAGAGAATTATTTTTTCTATATCTGGAACTCAGAATGTTCAGAAAAGGAAAAATGGATTCTAAAACGACTTGTAAATAACATCCCGCTAAACGGAGATGAAGAAGAGATTAAATCACTCATGAGGAAAGAGATTATTGAAAACGTAAATGGTAATTTTAGGTTCAAAGTAGAATTGATGAAGAAATGGATTGAAAAAGTAAATTCAAACCGCTGAATAACTGCGTCCAGAGCGAGGTCTAATACCTCTGGGTCGTACTGCAAAGCAGCTTCAAGCCTTAAAATTGCGTGCTCGAAATTATCAAATCCCGCTTCTTCTGCCATCATGTAATATTACCCCTGTTTTTACTATAATTGTTTTAAATGCTGGGTTCGCTCTATTCAGGTCAACTATATCTATACTTTTAAGCGTGTGCAGCTCTTCGATTTCGTCCTTTATTCTTGCCATCACATCAAGTGGTATCTTTGATCTTGCATCAATTGCGATGTCGAAATCAGAGGTCGGTTCAGCATCGTCTCGCGCTCTTGACCCGAAAAGAAGAATCCGTGCATCCGGCAAAAATCGCGCTATTATGTCTGCGACTTCAGCGAGTATTTCATCAACTGATAAAGCCTTCAAATCTGCGATCTGACTCATAGCGTTACCTCCAGATTGAGTTTTGTGAGTTTTATGGGTTTTATGAGTTTTTGGGTTTTGTGAGTTCATTTTAGTTCTCCGAGATATTTTATAAATCCTGCCCGCATTTTTGAAATTGCATCTGTTTGTTTATACAGCGCATGGAATTCTTGATCTGAAATATAGTTCTGATCTAAAGCAATATAAAGGGCGGATTGAACTTCTGCGGCAGAGCCATGAGCGATATATAGGAATTGCTTGAATTCATTAGTTGAGCGTCTGGCAAACCCTTCTGCAATATTGAGCATAATAGAGGTAGACGCTCTTCTTATTTGGTCTTTCAACGAGAAGTCTTTTGTAACTCTGTATATCTCTTTACTCAATTCTCTTGCTTTCTGCCACGCTTGTATATCTTCAAACCGCTCTATCTTACTCATAACTCTTCCCCTCAATAAACTCATAAACTCCTTTACTCTTAAACTCCTTAACTCACCAACTCACTAACTCTGCAACTCATTAAACTCACCAACTCATAAAACTCACCAACTCATTAACTCTGCAACTCCGTCACTCTTAGTTTTCCGGTCATGAGGTTGTGGAGAATGGATTTGAAGAGTTCATTGAGGGCTTTCCTTTTGGTCTCTTCTGCTTCGATTTTTTTTGTCCACTGTGGAGCGAATTGAGGCGATTTTTTGCTGAGTGGAAATTATTGGATAAGGGATTAAAAAATTTGGGACCAGTCACGATTTGGGGCACTAAAAATCTAACCGAAAATTCTGTAACACTGGTGAGGATATGATACGTCCATCAGTATATTCTCCAGCCCATCCTTAATAGATTATTTATGTGCCAGATGGTGTTCTCGACAATCACTTTTCGTTTAACTATGTGCAACTAAACGGGTGACATTTTTATTAAGCTTTATTATGAATCCCGCCTTTCGTTGAATTGAAACAGTCGACCCTTTTAGTGCCACAAAATAGT
>CAZOEM010000380.1:0-3490 GCA_964578735.1 uncultured Halobacteria archaeon
GTAACATAGGCGTGCATGTATATGCAGACACCGACGGCTGGCTTGTCGCTTACTTGGAGATGGACGAGCCTGCAGCGGCGATAATGCAGTGGGGTACTGCTGATGTGAACAATCCAAGCATTGGTATAATAAAGCCGACTACACTCGAAGATGCTTTGTATAAGGCAGGCGAGGCAACTCGTGTGGGTATTGTGGCAAGCAAAATAAATATTATGACTTTGAATATCCAAATGCGAATGGCATGATGCTTTTCATCAGAACAGTGCCAACAGCAGGATCAAGGATACATCAGGTTGAGATACCAGCGGATTATATGCTTTTTGAGGCTTCTTATTACTATTATATTTACTATCACGCTCATGGTTACCCTGAGAGATATTGGGACTCGAAGTTGAAAGTGGATGGAGCGGTAATCAGTGATGCCCATACGTGGGGTGCACATCATGGCAACGAGCATAGGTGGTGGAGACTATTTGACTCGTACAAAGGGGCGATTACTACTGGAACGCTGCACACAATAGAAATATCTTATGAAAACATTGATTCCGAACACGATGTTGGTTCCGCAGGCGTTGCAACGGTGCTGATATACCGGACTGCATGAGGTGATAAAATGACAATAGCAATAGATGAAAAAGGAATGATAAAGATTCCAGAGAAGATAAGGGAAGAGTTATGCATGAAAGCAGGAGAAACATTCGATATCCGGACAGAAGGGAAAAGGATAACCCTTTTGCCTTCAATTGAACCTGAAGATTTTATCGCTCGGATGGAAGGAAAGCTAAAAAGTGGAAACAAGACAATCACGCCAGCAGAGATCAAAAGTATCTGGAAGATGCTTTGATGATAATGATAGACAGTAATATGTGGATATACTATTTTGATGAAAGCTTGGAAGAAATGAATCTTGATGAAATAGAAAATTTTGGTGTGATAGATCCAGTTCAGGAAAAGACAGATCTTGCTGGAGGAGGATCATGAATATAAAAGTAATCCTTCTATTTTTTATTTTTTTCGATTTTAGCACTCGTAAACGCCGCATCAGCAGGAATCACCGTAATAGATGCAGAAGCTGTCTACGAAGCGAATTTATCGAGCGTGAATGTCCCTACATCTCCCGAACCCATAGAAAAAATTTTCATCTTTAACGAAGATGCTCTTTTGAATCAAATCCTTATCAGTGTAAGCATTCCTACTCAACCTGTACCAATAAAAGAAATTTTCATTGTCAACGATGATGCGGCATTTGACACAGCCCTTTACACAGTAAGCATTCCAACAGCGCCTTCGCCAATCAAAAACATTTTCATCCACCTCGATGATGCAATAGTGTATAAGGATTTGACCTTCCCCAAAGGGCTCATAAACGACACCACATCGCCTGTAATCACAAATGTAACGGTAACACACATAACAAACAACTCAGCAACGATAACCTGGACCACCGAAGAAATAGCAGATAGTGTAGTAAACTATGGTATTGACTCCGTGATATACACAGAAGCCAAGAGCGATTCTTTGTTTGTAATAAATCACTCGATTGCATTGACCCAGTTGTCTTCGGGAACAAACTATTATTTCGCTGTGAATAGCACGGATCGGAGCGATAATTCAGTAGAAAGTTCGGAATACCGTTTTTCTACTACCGGAAAGACAAATCACTCACAAAAATCCTCTTTCTCATATCCAATAAACATGGACGAAGTAGAGGAAGTTTAACCATTAGATGCCTGTCGCAGCAAAAGAGAAGCTCTTTGCGAATGGGTTTGTCGTTTTAGAAGACTATGAACATGGCAATATCTCAGATTGCTATTGAAATCTCTTTGGAAAGCATGATGTCTCTGTTTTCATAACGTCCGATGCCCTACTGCATATTTTTCATGTTGTGCATGATGACATGCTAAAAGAAATAGAAAAGCAATTTCTTTACAACTCGACAGAGCAGTTGGTGCAGGATATGCAGCTCTGGGAAAAGGTTTACAATATCACAACGCTACTTGTTGGCACTGCGGACAGCATAACCCCGGTAATGGTACAAAAAGCAGTAGCAAATACGTTCCCTGCTAATTTCACCATCCCTATGTTAGAAAACGCGACCAATATAGAAAGAAGATGGGGGGTTTTGTAATTTGGATTTTTCTGGTGAAAAGCGGGAGTCTTTTTTCGTTGATTTTTCCTTTATGACATATCTCCGGATTTTGATGGAATCTTCACACTACTATCTTCCCATCCATAATCCTGATTACTCGGCCTATCCTCTTTGCAGATTCCAGATCATGAGTAACCATAACGATATTTTTCCCCTCTTCTTCGTTTAATCGCTTGAGCAAGTCCAATATACTCTTCCCGGTCCCTGAATCGAGATTCCCGGTAGGCTCGTCAGCGAGTATAAGTTTGGGGTCATTGGCAAGAGCTCTTGCAATAGCTATCCGCTGCTGCTCACCGCCCGATAGTTCAGAGGGAAGGTGCTCGAGACGTTTCTCCAGACCTACCATTGCCAATAGCTTCCGTGCATGCGCTCTTCTCTCGCTTTTCGTCTTTAACACTTTATTGAAGTACATTGGATACTCCACATTCTCCACCGCATTCATTGCCGCTATCAAATTGAACGTTTGGAACACAAACCCCAGAAATTTACGGCGTAATAGCACCAACGACTTCTTATCTTTATAATCTACTCGGGTACCATCCAGATAAACCTCACCCTTCGTCGGTGCATCTAAGCATCCGATAACAGTTAAAAGCGTGGACTTCCCTGACCCCGAAGGACCCACAACAGAAATAAACCCCCCTTCTTCTACCTTCATGTCCACCGCATCTAATGCTGCTACTTTCTCCTTCCCCATCCAGTAATATTTTGTTAATTCCTTCGTTTCAACTGTCATTTTTTTATGCGATTTTCTTAGTTGGTGCGAAGTAATTCTCAGATGGTGCCATTAATGGATACCTGTCCCTGTCCCCGTCTATTTGATAAGGAGTATCCCCTATTCCATCCCCATCACTGTCGCTTCCAGCGTAATCGCTCCAGTAGTTGCCCAGAAAGTTCGTATGATTATTTTCCTTATATGTGTAGGTTATTTCTTTTGTGGAGCTCCATGCGTTGACTAATCCAGAAGAATCAACGTTATTGGCGTTGTTTATGAAGTTGTTAAGATATATGCTGTTGTTGTTTGAATTATATAGGTAGATGTCACCCTCACCGTTGTTCGAGCAGTTGTTACTGACTAAATGGTTGTTATTTGAAAATTCGAGGCGGATGCCATCAAAGTTGTTAGAGCAGTTGTTGCTTTTTATAGTACTAGAAGAGGAGAAAGCAATTAGTATGCCAATGCTTGCATTGTTCAAATTCTGATCCTCAATAGTTACATTTGTGCAATTTACGAGTATGATCTGACCAGCACCACCTGGAATTCTTCCTCCTTCTACATCCTTCCAGTAATAAATCGGTTTTCCATTAACTGTGTTGGCCGCGTCTATTTCATGCCAATAC
>CAZOEM010000381.1:0-3486 GCA_964578735.1 uncultured Halobacteria archaeon
AGCCATACAGATGGGTCAATATTAAGCTTCCCTTCGTCAAAAAGAGCTAAAAGTCCTTTAAGTTCAGAACGAGGTACACTCCAGCATTTATCCTCCGGATGCCACCTGTATCCTTCAATGGTTTTAATTTTTGCTATGTGGTCAGGGTTATAAGGAAAAGAGATTTTAATCCTCTCCCCCTTTTTTCCTAACATCCATCATTTTCGCTCTTCCATACGACAAATTAACTAACGAGCTTTTTATCTCCTCTATCTCCTTATTACACCATTCGTAATTCCTAATTCCTAATTCTTAATTCGTAATTCGCAATTCCTTTACCCCCCTCTCTCCGCTTTCCTTACCGTGTCCGCAAGAACAGTCACCAAATCATTCATCTCCACCTGCACATCCATACCCGCAGGGAGCTCGCCATACATACCACAGTTCAAGTGTGCCGGGCATTTCGGACAGAAAGTCACGAGGCCGGTTGCTTTTAGTTGCTTTCGCCTCATCCAAGCTATTTATGCGAATAACATACTATAAGGTATGACGCCTCAAAGTATGTTTGTAGATTTCGACAATATACAAAATTTCGTTAGGATATGGAAGTACCCTTTAAGGAAGAAGAACAGCGGCGTTTGAGGAAAAGCCGCTTAAAGAATGAAAATGTCAAAGGTCCGTATAGTCTGGGAAGAAAAAGTAATTGAGCATATTAAAAAGCACGGTGTTAGGAAGTCTGAGGTTGAAAACTCTTTGAATGGAAAAACATATACAAAAGCAATAACTCGAAATGGTGAAAAGCGCACCGCTGTTTTAGCTGAATCGGAAGGACGTGTCCTATTCATAGTTTTGCGAAGGGTCAGAGAAAATATATTCATAGTGCTGAGTGCATATGAAGCACCAGAGAAGATGAAAAAGTTATATACGAGAAAAGCGAAAAAATAGTAATATGGTTACAGAAGAAATAAAACCTGAGGATATTATAACGGAAGAAAGTTGGGAAGAAGGGTGGAAGGAAGAAGATTGGGAAATCAACGAAATAACAGAATGCCCAAAATGTGCGTCTAAATTGGAAATAAAGCAATTTGATGTCGATTTTTTAAATGGTAGAATCACAGTACATGGGTTTGAAAAAATGTACTGCCCGGCGTGCGGATATGTATTTCTGAATTCTAAACAGGCACAACTATATGAAGATTTGTTGGATCATTTTATTGAAGTAGATAAACACTATTCTCTTACACTCAAAAAAATGCAGGTGCAAGGAGTGAAAGCAGAGGTTTAAATTCTGGTCATTTTAATTTGGCTCCAGCTGACTTAAAAAATGCGTGATAATGGCATATGAATGCTTTTTTGCATGCAATCATTTTGAATGGAAGAACAAAGTTAAATTACGCACCGAGTTCTTTAATAACTTCATATCCTTTACTGCATGATTGTTTTCACACAGTCTGACGTTTCTGGTATATCTGAAGTTTTTGCAGAAGGCAAAAATTTGGGCGAGCGGAGTGAGCCAGATATACCCTGTTATGCGAGTGCGATAGCACCGAAGCGACAGAAGGGAGCGGAAAGTCCCCTTTCTGATTATTTTCTATCATGTGCATTCTATTCTTCGATGTATCTATTTCTTTGCAAGAATATATATTGCAGCGTTTTCCCATGTTCTTCCTTCTGAAATTTGATTCAGGGCATCTCGAGCTTTGGTAATTACGATTAAATTTTCCAAAACCAACCGAGCTAATAGATATATTGAAAGATGTATCTCAACATCTCCAGAAACTTTTTTCAAATCGGGGGAACTCCGAAAATCATCTGTTATTAATATAGTTCTCCAATTAATATAGTTTCAGGAACTTTGTTTTGAGTCTTTTTTGGCACGTTTAATACTCTCCTTTAGGGTTTCTTTGCCTATTTTTATTTGTTGTGCAATATCAAAACCAACAATACGAGCGAAATCATCAAAACCTAGCTCCTCTTCAAGGAATTGTTTTGTCACCATCTCCTTTATTTGGCGGATTTCTATCTCCTGCTTTACATATGCAACGAGTGCATCACGAACAACATCCGATCGTCTTTTAAATTCAGCTTTAGCGATTTGGTCTAGTTCCTTTAGGAGTCGGGAATCGACTCTCATGCTTATTTGCTCAAGATACATGTTGTCACCTAATGAAATGTATTGACTTACGTCTGACTATTTATATGTTTCTATTATATGTCAAAAATGGGATTTCGCTTAACGGATGGGCATATACGACGTTGCGACCGAAGGGAGCAATGTTCTGAAGGGCAAGGGCGTAAGCCCGCAGCGTATATGCCGTGTTATACGATGCATGCCCTATTTACCAACCCTCTCTAAAAGATTTTCCATCAAACTGACCATCGCCTCTTCAAAATGTTGCAATGTATATTTAATGTCCTGCAATGCATAAATAATTTCAGCGTTACTTTTTTCCAAAAGGTTCTCACTTTGATAAAGTGACTTAAGATCAATTGCCATGGAGATTGGGGAGTCTACCTTACTTGGATATTTTTCAACAGAATGTATCTGTCTCATTAGCTCTTCTTTGCAGTTGGCTACACTATCTAAATCGCGATAGTCAAAATGAATCGTTCGCGCTGGAGAAACATCAAAAGGAATGGATTCGTAAGCTTGGATAATCTGAATCACTGGCTTTTTGACTGTATGGCGGACAGCAAGCTCATAAAATACATTGGGATTCTTCTCAGTAAGATCAGCGATCACGAGATCATTGTCGATTAGGTGCTGAATGACCTGAGAGGTGATGATACCTGGTTCAGAAATCTTGTCAGCACGAACAGTACGATAATCACATTCCTTTGTAACGGGGATAATAACATGTTTGAGTATTTTGTCTGAACGCTCCCTCGTTTCGCTTTTTTCATCTCCAATTGGGGCGATGACAAAGCATGTCTTAATATCCCCCTGTTTAGCCATTATTCTACCTGCTCAGGGCGTATTTCATATACCTTAGGTATATCCGGCATGAACGTCGCATATCCGCCCGACTTGGTGTTATATCGGAAAGTTACGTTGTATATACCACCCTTTAGCTGACTGCTAATCTCCATATTCTTCAACCTCTTTTTCAATATCTAAATTCTTCATTATTAAATCTGCTCCACTTTCTAAGTAAGAGGTGAGTAGCGAAACTGTGCCTTAGCGAGTGGACCCTAACCGCCTTATCAATACCCGCTTTTTTGATAGCATCTTCAAATAGCCTTTGCACTGTTCTTGTTGTAATAAGCATACCCTCTTTTTGTCCGGGGAAAAGCCATTTCTCTGGCTGATACGTTTTTAAATACTAACTCAAAGTCTCAACTGCCAGATCCGAAAGCATCGTATACCTCTCTTTCCTCCCTTCTGCTCCTTTTATATGTATTACATGACTTTCGGCCATATACATTTTTAGAACACATTAAATTATATAACCTCTTGACTTTCGGAGATAGTATTTTATCACTCAAATAATTTCCCATTTGATAAGG
>CAZOEM010000382.1:0-3483 GCA_964578735.1 uncultured Halobacteria archaeon
ATTGATCTTCATATGCCCGCTCAATTAATTAACCCTATTTAAAAGGGGGAGCACCCAAATCTACATTCATTTCCTCCAATTTTTTATCTCTATCTTCTTCAGCATCGCTCTCATTTTACTGTATGACTCCTATCATATAAACTTTTATGATTTTCGAAGGAATTTGGATTTGGATATTTGGATAAATAGTGCGGAAGTCTTTTAGTTGCATTGGCTCAGCTTCCCCTGGGTAGATTATTGAGAATAGCCAGCAGGTTCGAATTAACAAAGGGCAGTATTTCGAGGGGATTTCAAAAGCGGTGTGGGAGTATCAAATCGGTGGGTATCAGGTGCTGGATAAGTATTTGATGGATAGGGAAGGGCGAAAATTATCAATGGTGGAGATGGGGCATTATATGATGGTGGCGAAGGCGGTTGCGAGGACGATTGAGGTGCAGAGGATGGTGGAGGAAGTTTGGAAGGGTTGAAGAAAAAGGGAGAGTGTAGCGAATCAAACAAGTTGTTAAGCAGAGAGTTCTCTCTCAATTTACTCAGAACGGGTAATATTGTTGTTTCTTTTCCTTTGGCAAGTTGTTCAGCTTCTCCTTTAATTCTTGGTAGGTAGCCAAGCTTCTTTGAGAACTTTCATGCAAAAGTGGTTCAAGTGTCTCTTCAGACAACACCTCTGGGTTGACTTCTCCTATATCTTTTAATGCCCCCAATGCGAGGTCTTTGTGATCATCATCCCCCGTTCGAAAAAGCTCCAAGATCAAGTCAAGTGCAACTGGGCGTGTTGGCGACAGAGACTTCAATGTGGCAAGCGCTGGTGTATGGACGTACCAATCATCATTCAAAACCAACCTGTAAACTGTTTCCAATGGAACGGCAGTTGGATTTGCCCGTGAAATGTCGAAGAGCACTGTTGCAACTACTGAGCGTACACCAAAGAAGTCATCAATAGCCATTTGATTAAGAAGTTCAATATCAACTCTTGGGTAGTTTCAATGGCTGAATTCCTTCACTATCTCTGCGGCTTTCCATCTATCCTCCTCGTTTGCACTGCTTAACTTCTCCATGGTGAAAGCAAAGAGCCGATCAGGGTACTTCCCGCCTTTCAGAAACAGTAGTCGAACGAGGTGCAGTGTTAATCTTGGATCATCAACGCGGAGTTTCTCGAACATTGCATTAAAATCTTCAAGGTCTTTCTCTGTCAGCGTAATATGAGGAAGCCCCTCAATAGTCCGAAAAGGGGATATGCTGGAACATAGTTTTAGCCACTGGCCCCTATGCCTGTGAAGCTCACTGGGAGAGAACTTACGTCCTTTTGGATGTTTTGGATTGTATGCGCCAATCTCTGCGTGACAGTCAAAGCATAGTGCAATGGCGTTCTCAAAAGTTAATATCCGGAACGATAGATGCAGCATATTTTAATTTTTCATCAACTTCTCTTGCAACAATAACACCGCCAACTTTCTTATCCTTAGCTAAATTTCTTTTGACTCAGCCCATATACCGTGAAACCTGCCCCATCGCTTTATCAGCACCTCTACTGAGTTTCAGTTCGAACACCACAAAATTGCCTCCCTCATCCGTAGCCAGAATGTCTATCTGGCCTACATCTGTTGGATATTCAACACCATCACGACCATCCTCGTCAACGTAGAGCTTCAACCTATGGCCATTAACGGCAATATTAGATGATGAAATAGTGACATATTCTATTTCAAAAGCTTTAAATATACCGGAAGATGAAATAGGGAGTATGATGAAGGCTCTTCCTTGTCTTTCTGAGATTGAAATAAGAGCAAAGAAGTATGGGAAGAGGACACTCGTTAGAAGAAAGGCGTACGTCAATTTTTAGGAAATATGTGAAAAGGATAGTCGGAATTATTTTTTGTCACTGTGATGTAGGTAGCCCAATATTTATAAATCAATAATCAATGCTTAATATTATCAACAGCAGGATGAAAATGGCATTTATCACAAAGAGAGCGGAAGCAGGATTATTGAATAATGAGAGCAAAGAAAAACGAATATTAGTGATAAGTAGCGAAATCGGGAAATTAGCTTCAATTAAAACAGTAACGTGGTCCGAAGAACTTCCAAACATTGCTGATTTTGATGTTGTAATAATGGACCTAGTATCCCTATATTCTGATGTTGAAAATAATAAAATTACACTTGATAATCTAAGATACTCAAATAAAGCGGCGGTTGGTAAATTAATAGAGTCTGACGGTGAACTTATCGTAATATCCTATCCAGCAACTCGTCTGACGCAGTATGTTCCTGAGAGTGTAAGAGGGCAGACTACTGGTAGTTTGTGGAGTAATTCCTGGTTCACGTACTAATCAGCTCACTATGTCTAAAAGTCCTGATGATAATCTTTACTGGTGGTCTCCTATACCCATCAAAAATATCCTAGAAGAAGGTTCTTCGGTTTCGGTTAAAGATACACGGTTTCAAGAGTATATTAAGCAGGCAATTAAGAATTGGTGTTATTATTTGGAATTGGATAAACGAAAAGTGTTCCTTTCATCTGATGTAATAGGAGAACAGCGTTGGATAGACTATAATATCGAACCAATAGCTTTGAATAGATATGACAAAACGATTGCTGCCTCATTCTCAATTACGGTTAATGCAAAAAAAGATTATGAAAAAGAGACTCGTGTTATTTCGGCATCAGGTCCGCTGATAATTCTACCGCCTCCAACAGAATGTACGATTGAGGAATCCGTTAGATTAATTTTAGCAATGTTGTATGGCGTTGCTCTTGAATCAGTAGAACCTGAATGGTTACAAAATTATAATGTTCCGGGTGAGAATGATTTAGAGGAGGAGATTCGGTCATTAGAACAAAAGATTGAGGAAGACAAGTGGGAAGTTGAACAAAAGAAGAAACAAATGAATGATTTGACAAAGTTCAAAAAACTATTAACTGAAGCTGATGACGTGCTCGAAGAAATAGTTTGGGAAACATTGGAAGAACTTGGTGTGACGGTTAAACGACCTGACGAACCGGGTAAATCCGATGGTTTGTTTACTGATTACAAAGGTCGGAAGGCGGTGTTGGAAATTAAAGGAAAGAGCGGGAGGAAAGGTATTGCTACAAAGGATGTAAGAGAATTAGAGAATTGGGTATCAGATGGATTAGCAAAAGGAGAAGATTACAAGGGAATACTTTTTGGAAATCCCTTTCGGGAGGACCCCCCGGAACAACGTAAAGAACCGTTCCCTCCCGATGTCCGTAGATTCGCAGAAAAAAGGCATCAGTGCATTGTTACTACTGTTCAATTGTTTGAAGCTTTCAAGAGGGTGAAAGTGGGAGAAATGAAGGCTGAAGCGATATTTGATAAATTAATGGAAACGGACGGTGTTTGCGAACTTATAAGCGATTAAGAGTCATGGGCGTCACATAAATCGCAACAAAGCAAAAAAAAATAGGTTTAATTATTGATGATCTTGAAGAAGACCAAGAATTCCAAGACCTTATCCTGTCGG
>CAZOEM010000383.1:0-3479 GCA_964578735.1 uncultured Halobacteria archaeon
ATATAATGCCCAAGAAAAAGTTCCGACTCAGAGAAAATGCCCACTATAAAGGTTTAAGAGAGCTCCATGCTCAGGTTATAAAGGAATTAACTAAGTTTGATTCGTGTGCCCTTAACTGGATACCAAGGAAGAAGAATTCTGTTGCCGATGAACTGGCATCAAAAGCATTGAGGCATTTAGATATGCACCTCAAATCGAACCCTATTTAACAATAGCCACTCAAGCGAAGAAGAAAACAATACAGAAAAAATTGTTTGTATTTGTCAGTATCCTGTCTAACCCCTAAAACAGGACACCTAAACAAAGACCATTTAACTATTCGTATTTGCTCATAGATAACTAATGAGATACTCAGAAGCAAAACAGGGCCGAACATTCGTTATACGACTCGAAGATGGCGATATTATTCATGAAACACTCGAAAAATTCGCGCGCATGCACGCGATTGAAGCTGCTGCATTGATTGCACTCGGGGCCGCAGACAAAGGTAGCAAACTTGTCGTTGGACCGGAACAAGGCAGGAGTGAGACCATTACGCCAATGGAGCATGTGTTAGGTGATGTTCGTGAAATATCCGGTGTCGGGACCATATTTCCCGATAAGGATCATAACCCGGTCTTGCACATGCATATTGCCTGTGGTCGTGAAGAAACTACGATAACTGGCTGTGTTCGCAGAGGTGTGAAGGTGTGGCATCTTCTGGAAATAATCCTTTTTGAATTGCTTGATTCGACCGCAGCTCGTCTGTTTGATGAGCAGATAGGGTTTGAACTGCTGGAGCCGTGAGATAAGGAATGAGAGAAAAGTGGACAAAATTCTGCCCGAAATGCGGTACGCAAACAGACGAACTCTTTGATTCATTATGTGTAGACTGCTTTAAGCGAGAAATAAAGTTAATTGAACCTGCAGCGATAAGTGTGAGTATATGCAGGACCTGTGGCTGTTATTTTAAAGGCAATGAGAGAACGAACATAGAGGCTGTTGTGGAAGCTACAATAAGGAAAGAGATATGGAAGAAGTATGGATGCGACAGTGAAGTCGAGATAAAAGAGATAAAAACAGGTGATAAGCGTGCACACGTAGTTCTAATCGCGAAAGCAGAACTAAGAGGTGTGCAGCTAAGAGAAAACGGTGAAGTCGAGGTCGTTTTGAAACGAGAGTCATGTGAACGATGCAACAGGATAGCAGGCGGATATTACGCGGGAATAGTGCAGATAAGAGCAGATGACCGAATCCCAACAGATGACGAGCTGGCAATAGCGGAAAAAGTCGCACATTCTTCGCTAATCGAGCCGGATTTTATATCCAAAGAGGTGCTGTTGAAGGAAGGGCTGGACATTTATGTTAGCAGTATGGAATGCGGTCGCAGAATCTCGAATGCGATAGTGAGACGATTTGGCGGTAGCTATTCGAAAAGTCAGAAATTATACGGCCGGAAAGATGGTAGGAACGTATATCGAATCACTTTTTCGGTTCGTATACCCGGGTTTAGGGTGGGTGACGTGCTGGAAGTCAGAGACAAATGCATTTCCATAGCGAAGCTGGTAGAAGGGCGAGGGATAGAGGGCGTGGATATAGACACTGGCGAGCGCGTGTTCTTGAGTAAGCGAGAGACGATGAAAGCGAAACGGGTGTAAAAAACGGTAAAAATCAGCAAAGGAATATAAAGTATAACTTCTAACTATTTAATTTAGTCTAGGTCATTGTTGAAGGTGAGTGCCAGGTGGTATTGCTTGACCCAATGGAAAATGCATTGTCTAAGTTGTCGACAAAGTTGTTCAGATAAATAGTTGTCAGGCACGTGAATAGTTGCGGTACCTGAGGAAACGAGAAAAAAGAGTGTTACTAGAATTCCAGTCGCAATTACTTTTTCTGTTCTTATTTTTTTTCAATACCCACTCCTTCTTTTTTTATGCCCCTTGCTATTAAGGGCATTTATGATTTGAATTGTAATTATATGCACTTTCTGGCATTTAGTTGAATGGGTGTTGGCGTTGGCACAAATGGGAGAACAGTTAGCTCTACGTGCATAAAAGCATCCGCATAATCGCTTATAATAACGCCTGGCGCACCCACGAGACGCCCAACAGAAGTAGCATCTTTAAGCGGAAAAAAGACAAAAGCATCTGCATAATCGCTTATAATAACGCCCGGTGCACCCACGATATGGCCCACTTCCGTGGCATCATCTAATCCAAGATCATAAACTGCATCTGCATTTTCAACGATTATCTCACTGCCAAATGCTACCTGCGGGCAAAGTGCGATGATGCCCAAAATAAGCAAAACTAAACATTTAGTTCTCATACTCTATCTCCATGCCAATGTATGTGCCCGGCATGACTATTTGCTGTACTCTATCACCAGGCCAATATATCCCCCATAATTTTTATCACCTGTGATGTTTATTTTGTGCTTTAATCCCTCCTGGAACTCTACCGAAGGGTTAAAGGACCCGTAGATATAACCCGCCTTATCTGTAGCACTAAAGGTTACGCCATCAAGTTTTACTTCATTATCTCTGCTAGACGAACGGGGATTGTGAGACCAATCAACCCTGTAAACATGGAAATTTGATGGTATTGTAACATTGAACCACTGGCTCGTAGAATACGCCTTCTCAGCGATAATCATCATCTCCGTAGCGTTCGGATGCCGGAAATCATAATACTTTAGACCGTCCGTAGTCCCGTGTATCTTGTTGCAAACTCTTTCAACAGCCTTACTTAGTGTCGTACATGATAACGTTGCTCCGCCAGAGTAGTAGTACCAGGGCAATAGCCAGCCGGAAGACCAGTCGTTTGGATAGTATGCAACTACCCACCCGTCCGTGCTGACATACACGTACGGATATTGCACTTCTTCTGTATAATCCCCAGCCACATCAACTGTACCTATGATGTAGTCGTCAGTCTGACGCGCCATTCCGGCAAGAGCGGGTTTCACATCTTCTAAATCTATGCTCTCTTTCGATTTCACATTCGCTTTCACATACGCGCATATCCCCGCTTCATCCGCGGGGAAGTCCACCGCGGCACTCGCATTCCCGGTAAGCGCTAAAAATAAAACGCCAAAGAGCGTTACACACAACAATATCTTAACTTTTCTCTTCATCATAAATACCTACCTATATTATCTTTTGATGGCAGCCTTTATAAAGTTTTCGATTTCTTCTGTATATCCAAAAGCCCTTAATTTCTCTTATGCATAATAATGGCGTTGCACAATACGTGTATCATGCATAAAGAGAAGGATTAAAGAGATATATTAAAAAGAATCAGCATGAACCATAGGTTCATATGTAACTCAGAAAAGATCGGAAAGAGCTGCTTTTGATCCTTTTTGGTAGAAAGGTTTAAATATTATGATGTTATGATGAGCTAAGGGTGAACCTATGGGCATGAAAAATTGAAATACGGATAAAACATGACTTTCGGCCATTATAGGTTATAGCAACGGATTAAATTAAACAACTTTAA
>CAZOEM010000384.1:0-3473 GCA_964578735.1 uncultured Halobacteria archaeon
GTTAAACTTTTATGGCAATATTCTTGTAGGCTTAATGCTATGCTGTTCATAAAGGTATATCGGTCGCCCCACTTTACCGTGGGTGACTGATATACTAAGAATAATTGGTTTACTCCTACCCAAAGGCTCCCGCTACACACGGCTTCTACCGTAATGCCGCCTATCCTGCTCACGTTTACTCCGTTATTCTTGCTCTGGATACGGAGAACTTATCCGGTTTTTAGCACTCGATGTTAGTTATTTAGCTTCTCGATTCTTAACTCAACACGCGGTCTTCTCTAACTTCTTCAGTTTGCTCTCTGTTAAGGCTTTCCTCTCGAATTTATAGTTTTCCTTTCTGCTCAGCATACAGTATATTATCCTGAGCAGCTTCCTTGCAGTCGCTACCACCGCTATCTTTGTGCCTTTTTGTTTCTTCAACTTCATGTAGAATTTCCTTAGCTCCCCAGGATACCTTACCACTTGATGCACTGCCTGTATTAGTATCCATCTCAGCAAGGCGTTACCTTCCTTTGTTATATGCCCTTCCCCTCTCGTATTCGCTGACTGGTGCACCCTTGGTACTAATCCAGCAAAGCTGCACAGTTCCTTGTAACCTGGAAAACGCTCGATCTCCCCTATTTCGTTCTTTATTATCCTCGCACCGTAGTAATCGATGCCCGGAATCGTCATCAGTATTATTATATCTCCATCTTCTCTTGCAATTATGGCTATTTGCTTCTGCACGAATTCTACCTCGTTATCTACGGATTCTAACTGTCGCATCGACACGTCAAGTGCAATTCGCTGCAATTTCGGTATATCTATCTCCTTCAGAAAAATCCTTCCTCTTACGCCAAAGAGGTCAGTGAATTTGTGCTTTACTCCACTTTTTGCCAGTACAGCATGTATCCTGTTCTTTACCACTGTTCTATCCTTTCCTAGTTGTACCCTTAACCTCAGCAGTTCTTTATTTTCCCTTATCTCTTTGCTCGGGATGTAGGACTCTGGAAGGAAATCCGCTCTCAGTAACTTTGCAAGGTTCTTGCTATCCACCTTATCTGTCTTTATCTTTGCTTCTGCGATTATCCTCGTCTTGCTTGGATGGGACAACACCATCTCTATCCCTCGCTCTTCAAGGAAGTCACACACTGGATACCAGTAGAAGCATGCCTCTATCGCCACCTTTGAATCCCTGGGCATCTCTCCAACAAACTTTTCCCATTCTTCTCTCTCGTTCTTGAACTCTCTTCTATCTATAATTTCCCCTTCTTTGTCTAGCGTTGTTGCATAGCATGTCTCTTTATGCAGATATATGCCTATATACCTCTTATCTCTCCCCCTTTTCTATCTTTGTTGGGTCGGGGATTTTCGACATCCACCTATCCGGGCTCGTAGCCCACTATACCGGGTCGTTAATAGGGCAGCCAATCAACCTCGGGGTCTCTAACGACCATGGGGCTTAACGGCTTGTCCTCCGACCCAACAAAGCACTATTTAGTGCTTCGAGGAAATATATTTTTCATGGTATCAACCTTTCCACACCCGGGATAAACTCCGAGGCATCCCTGAGCATTAAGCGGTGTTTTTAGTCTTCCCACTCTCCAAAAGCCTTAGGATTGCATGTATAAACATTGATTCCATCAACTCTATTAAAATCTGGATCTGTTGTAACGATATTATGGACGCCCAAGGAAAGAGCAGTGGATAGATGAATCGCATCTCTTGGGAGAAAATGGTAGCGTTCGATAAAGTCAAGAGCTTTTAATGTAGCTTCTGTTGGTATCTCCACTACTATAACATTTGAGAGCATGAGTATGTCCGCAGTTGCTCTTCTTAGAATTGGGACATATTTGTTGATAATTTCAGGCTCCTTCCGCAGCATCTTATGCCATTCCTGCCCAAAATCGTTGATTAAATTAACTCTGAGCAGTGCATACCAAACTTCATCTAAAGCTAAATTTGATACAATTGACAGTATGTTCCCCACTCCTAACCTCTTTACAAACCCAGCACAAGCTGAATGATGTTTCACGCCATCCACACAGAAATTTACGATGAAACTTGAATCCCAGTAGATGACCTCTGGGAGCGCAGCGTCAAATTTCAAGATGTTCGCGGGCATCTTCAAATCCCCTAAAATCTATCAACTCTTCAACATCTAATTGCTTCTTCACCTTTACGATTCCAACTAGGTCTTTTAACGGGTCATATTCCATCGGTTTGACCAAACCAAAAACGACAATTTTTGCATTCGTCCCAATTTCCTGAAGCGTTTGATGTCTCGTTTTTTCCATTTTTATACCTCATATTTTTATTCTGTAATCAACTATATAAACTTCCTTTTCCTTTTTATCTATTTCGAACTTCTTATGTTCTATCCACCCATAGAATGGACTACAATTTTGCTCAGGGTACGGTTTTCAGGGAGTGTATCAAAGGTGACTGGTGGGCGTTCTGGGAGGGTACGGAAACTGTGCCCTGCCTGAAGATAAAGGGACATGGTTATACTGATTACGGGCCAAACTTCTGCTATGAGAAAAAATGGGACAGTGCCAGTGTGGCAGAAGTAAGTAATATTGCAGGGGAAGTGGTTGCCGGGGTTGTTGCCGGGGCAGTGGCTGGATTTTTCTCAGGGGGCGCGGGGGCGCTGCCTGCATACTGTGTGACATCTGTAGGTGTGTCGGCTGTAGGAGGGGCATGGGCGCTTGCCGGAACCATGTCAGAGGACAAATGGCCTAGTGGGATAAACCAATGACATTCTTCAGGCTTTTTCTAGATGTATGCATATTTCTTCGGGGTCTGGAGAGCCTTTGAATAATTGTTCAGTGTCGTTGAGAACGGGAAATCTTTGGTAAAATACATCGTCAGTTAATTTCCCATATCTTTTAAATTCTCCTATCTCCAAGGGCTGTATGTATGCCCACACAATGTCATCAATACTTTCTACCTCAAGCGGAGTAGATGACCCCCATGTGTGGTAGTTTCCAACTCCATCTTTATACTTTTTCAAAAAGGCTTTATTGAAAATAAAAAATGCATCCCATAGGTCACTTTGTTGTTTTGAAGATGGTATTTTAGGCCTTTGAGCTACTCCTAAGAATATTTCGGGATATCCATTGTTGTTGCCTATGATATTGTCGTTTGCCTTTGATTTTTTGATTATGTTGTCGTAAACGTATTTAAGGCCGAGATTTTTTGTGGATTTTTCGAGCTTTGAACAATTGATACGACCGTCGTCCATTATTTCCATCATTGGGAGTATCTGATCTTCTGACAGACATAATTCATTCAGATTTAGGCCTTGCTTTTTAATGAATTCATCATCATACTGCTTTCCGTTAATATTGTGCATTATTATCTTGCTGCCGTCGGGATGATAATATGTTTGTGTCACAACCTTCGCGTACCGTGTGAAGTATGGCGACGGGGCTTTTGGTAGAGTAGGAGGAGGTCTTACGACCTCCGTCCCCTCATCGAACCGTACGTACGGA
>CAZOEM010000385.1:0-3470 GCA_964578735.1 uncultured Halobacteria archaeon
ACATAGAAGAAAGCTCTTCTTCCATCTCAATCAAATCAAAAAAACCCGGTACATAGTCAGGCTCAAATTCAACGAGCATGTCAATATCACTACTTCGCGAAAAATCATCACGCAAAATAGAGCCAAACAAAGACAAACTTCGGATATGTTTCCGTTTACAAAACTCAACAATCTTCCGCTTCGATACCGTAACATCAAACTTCATCATCAACCCCCTTTCCTAGCCCTAAGATATTATCCTTTAACATCACAAGACCTGTCAATCGATTATTAGCCAATCCTAATTTTCCAGTCCTTGTCATTTTACACTATTAATACTTATATGAAGCTATCATAAGTATGTTTAGGTCGGAATTGCAGAATGTCGTATATGCACCCAAATTGGTATTATATCGGAAACTTACGTCATATATACCACCCTTTAGCGGACTGCTAATCTTCATATTCTTCAACCGCATTTTCAATATCCGAATTCCTCATTATTAAATCTACTCCACTTTCTAAGAGCTTAGTAGCGAAACTGTGCCTCAGCGAGTGGACACTAACATCCTTATCAATACCCACTTTTTTGATAGCATCTTTAAATATCCTTTGCACTGTTCTTGTTGTAATAAGCATACCCTCTTTTTGTCCGGGGAAAAGCCATTTCTCTGGCTGATACGTTTTTAAATACCGTTTTATCGTTCTCTGGCTATATTTTCTCGCTGTCATCTCTCGTCCCAGCTCGTCAAGCCATACAGATGGGTCAATATTAAGCTTCCCTTCGTCAAAAAGAGCTAAAAGTCTTTTAAGTTCAGAATAAGGCACACTCCAACATTTATCCTCTGGATGCCATCTGTATCCTTCGATAGCCTTAATTTTTGCTATGTGTTCAGGGTTATAATGAAAAGAGATTTCAATCCTCTCCCCCCTTTTCATAACCTCTATCATTTTCTCTCTCCCCTTACGACAAACTATCTAATGGGCTTTTTATCTTTCCTCTATCCTTGTTACACTATTCGTAATTAGCAATTCGCAATTCCTAATTCGCAATTCCTTTACCCCGCTCTCTCCGCCTTCCTTACCGCGTCCGCAAGAATAGACACCAAATCCTTCATCTCCATCTGCACATCCTTACCGCAGGAAGCTCACTCTATATCCCACATTTCAAGTGTGCCTGACATTTCGGACAGAAAGTCACGAGGCGGTTGCTTTATCTATGAGTTCACAGTTTAGTAATTGTTTAGATATTTTTTTACTTATGAAAAAATAATCATTTTGCCATTTGATTTTACTTTTATGGTGTCTAAGTGTTTGAACAGGAAATTCATTATTTGATGATTTGAAACAATCATTCAAATTAAAATCTTCAAGCCTATCAAAAAATATCTTCATCGTATACATTCAATAATAGTAAGTTATAATTCTTTTGATCTGCTGTTATGCGAAGTCAAATAAATTATAAACCTCAGTTAAGAATGTGATTTTTAAATCCATGTCATTATCAAATATGTACTCCAGCAATAAAATCCTTACAATCTTTAATTGGATTTAATATATTCTTAATCAAAACCTTTGATAACGGTCTTGAAGCAACATGTTCGGTGAACAATTGGGGGAAATCTAACACAACTCTTAATTTTAAATTTTATTAAATCGGAATTTAATTTCCGTTTTTCATAGGAATACTCGGTATGCAACGAATATGGCATATTACTAGGCCGGATAATTGCAACATCAAAATGTCCCGCTATTTCCTGCGCTTTTAGGATTATACTATTCGGATACTTTTTTCTCTCATACTTTATTGGTACTAAATATCTACTTTTCATTTTATCTAAATTTGATATTTAATTCCGCCTAACGTCCGGCAGGTATGCGAAGCCCTGAGCCTAGATAAGGGTTTGGGTGAGCGTAAGCGAACCGCATACCTGGTGTTAAGTGACCCCAATAGGGGCAAGGTGCGAAGCACCGCAGAGTGCCCAAGCCTGCTAAGAAATATCAGTCTCTCTCCTCTAAGTCCTTTAACATCTTCTCGAACAACGGTTTAACTTCTGGAATCCTCTTTTTAACTGTATCCCACACAACTTTTATATCTACTCCAAAATATCCATGAATAACCTTGTCTCTCATTCCAGCCATTCCCTTCCAGGGAATTTCGGGGTATCCTTTCTTTGTATCCTCAGGTATATTCTTTACAGCCTCTCCAATTATTTCAATAGCCCTAATAACAGCGAAAATAGTCTTGTCATCCTTGGCGAATTCCTCATAAGAGACACCCTCAACAAACTTCAATGCTTTGTTCATTGCATTAATAATATCTTCGATAAAGTCGCCAATTTCTCTTTTCATATATAGACAACCTCTTTCAAGATGTGTTTTCCTATCCGTGGCTTAAGAGCAGATTTCATTACCAGATCAACCTTTATTCCCAATAAATCGGATAGATGTTCTTCAAGTTCAACAAATGTTATCAAATCCATCTCGGCATCCGGATAAAATTCAACGAGAATATCAATATCGCTACCTTTTTTCTGCTCTCCTCTCATGTAAGAACCAAATACACCAATCTCTTTAATCCCATATTTTTCTCTTAACTCGCTGTTATGCTCTTTAAGAATTCTTTTTATTTCGTCATCTGAATTATCCGTCATCATATTCACCTACTGTTTAATAGTTTCTACTTAAACCTTTAAATATTTTCTAAGGTGGGATTGGGCATTTCACCTAACATTCCGCGCATATATGACGTTTTCACCGTAGCGATAGCGGAGGTGAAAATGTGGCGAAGCCCGGAGCGACCAACGGGAGCGGAGCATATATGCGCTGTTAGCTGCTGTTGGTTTGGCCGTTTTTTCATCTATTTTTTCGTTTCCATAATTTATAAAGTACTAATTAAATCACTTATTGCTTCAGAAATATTTATAATTTTATTACAATCTACTATATCTATATTGTCTTTAGGTGTATGTTTCCAAAGCCTTTATTTTTATATTGTCAGGTAAATCAAAAAATGAAAATGTTGATTTATCTTCTTTATAAGCAGCCCCGTCAATATTGATGTTCAAAAGGATATTGTCGAATGTATCCTGGTTTGCCATAATGTAATTCATCTGACCGGGTACAGCATAATGAGTTGCGAAACTATGCCTTAAGCTCTGAACTGATACTTCCTTTCTTACTTCACAACTTCACTAACCCTTAAACCCGCGGAATAGACAAGCATCAAGATTGCTTTGTGCTTTATGTTGTTTACAGATGAAATTATTTTAAAAATATCTAAAAGTCCTTTAAGTTCAGAATAAGGCAAACTCCAACATTTATCCTCTGGATGCCATCTGTATCCTTCGATAGTCTTAATTTTTGCTATGTGGTCAGGGTTATAAGGAAAAGAGAACTCAATGCAACCAAATGGGCTTCAAAATCACCGTCCGCTTTTTTAGCGTAGATGCGGCTTCCTTTTCTCCCGTTAAGGGCAATTTCGATACCTT
>CAZOEM010000386.1:0-3458 GCA_964578735.1 uncultured Halobacteria archaeon
ATTATTTCGTTGGATCGCTCAAGCCCTATGAGTACAAGCATTTTCTGGAAATACCGCTGGAGAAATTCCCGTTGGTTCCAATGGGAAATGGAGAAGAAGAAAAGAAAAAGGCGTTTGAGGAGCTTTCTGATGTTCAACTCTCCGTTATCAAGTTTTATGATGCACGGAGAAAAATTTCTTTTACTCTACCTATTTCACCACTTTCAAGACGAACTTTAATTCCATGTGGATGTGTCCGAGAATTCGTTAGTATGCGTTGAACAACTCCTGTTGTAAGTTTACCGTTTTTTTGGTCCTTTTTTAATACTATTGCAACATGTAATCCCAAAGTAATATTAGCCCGAATAGTTCCATCCATATTTAAGTTCTCCTATTGATTATATCCTGGGTCCCGGACCTATTTCTTCAGTACGATCCTCCAAAAGAAAAGACACATAAAAAGTATATTATATCTGCTAGAGGTAAAGTTTAAGCGATGGAAAATAGAAGAGATAATACAGAATTAAGAGAAGAGGAAGGAGTGAAAAAGACGGAGAAACTGCAAAGGGAAGCAATAAGACAGCATTTGTCTTATGCCGGCAAAATACAGATAATGTCTAAATGTTCTATTCACAGCTTAGACGACTTCGCTGTTTACTATACACCAGGTGTTGCGGGACCTTGTAAAATAATAGAGAAAGAAAAAGAGAAAGCGTATGAGCTGACAAACAAATGGAATACCGTAGCGGTCATTTCAGACGGTACCCGCGTTTTAGGCTTGGGTGACATAGGTCCGGAAGCGGGATTACCGGTGATGGAAGGAAAAGCACTCTTGTTCAAATATTTGGGTGGTGTAGATGCGATACCCATTTGTCTTGACACGAAAAAAGCGGAAGAAATTATTCAGGCGGTTAAGTGGCTGCAGCCTTCTTTTGGCGGTATCAATCTGGAAGACATAGCAAATCCCAAGTGTTTTCAAATTCTCGATACTTTAAGAGAAGAGATGGAAATTCCCGTTTGGCATGACGACCAACAAGGAACAGCAGCAGTCACTTTAACAGGTTTAATAAACGCGCTAAAAATAGTGTGCAAAAAGCTGGAAGATGCAAGAATTGCCTTTATCGGCGCCGGAGCAGCAAATGTTGCTATTTCTCGTGTGCTTTTCTCCGCCGGCGTTAAACCACGTAATTGCATCGTTGCAGATAGTAAAGGGATTCTTCATCCCGGACGGAAGGACATAGAAGAGCGAAAAGAGGATTATCGCGATAAATGGCGGTTATGTATGATTACTAATCCGGAAGGTATAACAGGCGGAATGGATGTAGCGTTAAAAGATGTTGATGTCTGTCTTGCACTTTCTAAGCCTGGCCCAGGTGTTATTAAACCAAATTGGATAAATAAAATGAACGAAGCAGCGATCGTTTTCGCTTGCGCTAATCCCGTACCGGAGATTTGGCCTCAGGAAGCAAAAGAAGCAGGTGCGGAAATAGTTGCTACCGGACGTCCGGATTTTGCAAATCAAGTAAATAATGCAATAGGATTTCCAGGCATTTTCCGCGGCGCTTTAGATGTACGCGCTAAAACAATAACAGATGAGATGTGTATAGCGGCAGCCAATGCTCTGGCTCTGTTTGCACAGAAACGCGGTATTAATGAGGACTATATCATACCTACAATGGCAGAGTCAGAAGCTTTTGTCGAGGAAGCAGTGGCTGTTGGCTTACAGGCACAAAAAGATGGTGTCGCGAGATTGAACATTAGTACCAACGAGTTGTATCATAAAGCAGAAGCTATAATTAGTAATGCCCAAAACTCAACTTCACTATTAATGAAGGAAAAACTCATCCCTTTTTATTGAATAATGCAGGAGCGGCTAAAATGAGACAGATACATTATTCCGAGGTGATAGGGGTAGTGGCTCAGCTTTGTCAAGAGACTAATTTTTCCCTGCCCGAAGATGTGCTGAATTCTTTAAGGACGGCAAGAGCTGAGGAAGAATCCCCTTTAGGCCGCATCGTACTGGATCAAATACTAGAGAATGCTCGGATTGCAGCAGAAGAGAAAGTACCTATATGTCAGGATTGCGGCACAGCAATAGTTTTTTTGGAACTAGGCGAGGAACTAGAAATAACAGGCGGTAATATATATGCAGCAATAGAAGAAGGCGTCCGAAGAGGTTATAAAGACGGTTATCTCAGGAAATCCATTTGTCACCCGTTTACACGGAAAAATACCGGGGATAACACTCCTGCTGTGATTTACACTGATATTGTCCCTGGCACTAAACTAAAAATCATGTTTTGCCCTAAGGGCGGTGGCAGCGAGAATATGAGCGCAATTAAGATGCTTAACCCTTCGGAAGGACTAGAAGGCGTGAAAAAATTCGCTATCGAGACAGTAAAAAGCGCAGGTTCCAATCCCTGTCCGCCAATTGTAGTGGGCGTGGGCATAGGCGGGACTTTTGAAGGTGTAGCTCTACTGGCGAAAAAGGCGTTATTACGTCCTGTTGGAAGTCATAACACGGATTCTGAATTGGCAGCCCTGGAAGAGGAGCTGCTAGAAGAAGTTAATTACCTTGGTATTGGTCCCGCAGGACTTGGCGGTAGTACTACCGCTCTTTCCGTTCACATTGAAATGCTGCCCTGTCATATCGCCAGTTTACCGGTAGCAATAAATATAAATTGTCATGCTGCCAGACATAAGGAGGTGACGATTTAATATGGAAGTTGAGCTTACTACGCCGTTGACTGACGATGACCTCGAGCAGTTGCATATCGGCGACCGCGTATTTATAAATGGCGTTATTTATACAGCCCGAGACGCGGCACATAAGAGATTAGTAGCTCTTATAGAGGCAGATAAGGAACTTCCTTTCCCTATAGAAGGGCAGATAATTTACTATGTCGGTCCTGCACCTGCTAAACCCGGTCAAATCATTGGCTCGGCTGGTCCTACTACAAGTGGTCGAATGGATGTCTATTCGCCGGCGTTGATGGCGAAAGGTTTAAAAGGGATGATCGGTAAAGGTAACCGCACTAAGAGCGTTATAGCGGCAATGAAGAGCTACAAATGCGTCTATTTTGGCGCTACTGGCGGTGTAGGAGCGCTATTAGCAAGAGCGATAAAAAAAGTCAGGATCATCGCTTACGAGGACCTTGGTACCGAAGCCATTCGCCAATTAATAGTGAAAGATTTTCCTGTTATCGTAATAAATGATGTCTATGGCAATGACCTTTATCGAGAAGGCGTGAAGAAATACCAAAAACTACGGAGGCGTTAACTTGTATAGTGGGGACATTACCAGAGTAGTATTTGTTTAGTACGCCACGAGATTACACAGATTTTCACGAGAAAACAATAATAGTAATCGGGTTTTAAGGTATATAAAGTATAACTTCTGCCTATTTAAGACGCAGATTTACACGGATTTAAGGGATATAAATTATGACTCTGCGTTCGCCAGGAATTAATTATTATAA
>CAZOEM010000387.1:0-3451 GCA_964578735.1 uncultured Halobacteria archaeon
GTCGGGAAATACGAAGTTCCTTCAACAACTCCTTCGTCCTGGAAAGAGAGAATTGCCGCTCAAATTCCGCTTCGAGCAGAAACTGACTATTTTGTGGCACTAAAAGGGTCGACTGTTTCAATTCAACGAAAGGCGGGATATGTATTATTTTTATCGGTGTCTTTTTGTCTTTAAAAATAGGATGTGTATCTAATATATGATAACAATAGCGATAGCAGGGAAGCCAAATTCGGGTAAATCCACCTTTTTCAAGGCCGCTACACTCGCAGACGTTGAGATAGCCGCTTATCCGTTCACAACTATATCGCCTAATATCGGGATAGCATACGTGCGAGTAAAATGCCCATGTAAAGAAGGAGAGATTCAGCAGGTAATTCCAAATGGGTGTGGAAATTGCATAGATGGTTCTCGCTTCATACCGGTAGAGCTCATGGATGTTGCAGGCCTGGTAAGGGGGGCACATGAGGGTAAGGGCTTAGGGAACGAATTTTTGGACGAACTCCGGCAGGCGGAAGCGATAATACATGTTATAGACGCATCCGGTGGAACAGATGCAGATGGTAATGTGGTAGAGCTCGGGAGTCATGACCCACTTGAGGACATCAGTTTCTTCAAAGAAGAGCTGAATATGTGGGTGTACGGAATAATAAAGCGGAATTGGCGAAAACTGGAGCGTAAAGCCGCGTTAGAAGAGGCTAAAATAGAGCGGTTGCTTTCTGAGCAATTAGCAGGTGTTGGAGTAACAGAAGAGCAGATAAAGGCCGCTATATTCAAATCCGAAATCTCTAACAAGGATAACATAAAGTCCTGGGACGATGAAGACCTGAAGAATTTGGCTGCTCATATAATAAAGAGGAGTAAAAAGATGATTATCGTTGCGAACAAAGTCGACATTGCACCGGAAGAGAACGTGAAGCGGCTGAAGGATGCGAACGGAGACACGTTGGTAATTCCATGCTCCGCAGAGGCCGAACTTGCTTTGAGAACAGCAGCAAAGAATGAGTTTATACAGTATCTGCCTGGTGATACTGACTTTGAGATCGCACATGAAGTTACGGAGAAGCAGAGGAAAGGTCTGGAGAGCATAAAGAAATTGATTCAAGCTTATGGCGGCACGGGCGTGCAGACGATTATAAATCATGTAGTTTTCGATCTCTTAGAGAATATAGTTGCGTATCCGGTAGAGGACGAGCATAAGTTGGCGGATTCCTCAGGTCGTGTTCTACCAGATGCGCATATATTGAATATCGGGAGCACGCCACGGGATTTGGCTTTCTCTGTTCATTCGGACCTAGGTGAGGGCTTCCTTTATGCTGTGGATGCGCGAACAAAACTCAGACTTAGTGAAAAGCACGCGTTGAAAGATAGAGATATAATAAAAGTGGTATATACGCGGTGAAACGCGCTTTTCTTTGTGGGCACAAGATTACACGGATTTTCACGAGACATAAGTATACCGGAATCTTCGGAGCTAAGCGAAAAGGCAAGGGGTGAAATGGATCAAAAAACATTTTTGAAAAGTATCCGGGGTTGATAGAAGATGTGGATAAACTGCCTGAACCTCTTAGGGGGGTTTTGTTATTTGTTAAACGGGTAGCGTAAGAATAGATAGAAAGGCACGAGCTGAGTTAAAGGAACTATCGAAGAAGCCGATGAGCTTAATTGAAACATGAATTAAAGCCCAAGTCAGATATGATAAGCACATATATCGAAAAGCATTTACGTAAGATCAAATGTTGTATCTCTCCGTGATTTTTTTCAAGGTGACTGCATTAGAACTTCTTCACCCTTATCTGTAACCCTCAACTGGCTCCTTTTAACATAGCCACATCACAACTTACTAACATGAAAATCATATTCTGAGATTTTATTTAACACTTTTTGCAGAAGAAAGCTAGATGCACCTTCTATTTATCCGGTATAAAAGCAATTTTGCAATTCCTCTTCATATCTATAAGAGATTTCTAACGCTTTTAAGCCCTCGGGTGTTATTTTATAACCCACAACGTCTCTGTCTCTTTTTGTTTTTGTTATGATTCTTTCCAGTGCTCCAACTTCAACAAGCTCTTTTAATCGGGTAGATATTGTATTAGGCGAAAAAACTCTTCCTGTTCGAGTATTGACTAACTCTTTAAAGTCCGTAAAATGCTTAGGTTTTCCATCCTTCGCAACTTCGAGTATTTCTAACGACCCCTCGCTCAGTATCATATTTAGTAGTTTGAATCTTTTTTTGCCGCCTAACATGAACATCCCTCTTGGATGTGAGTTAGGCAGCATATTTATAAATGGTTATTGTTCACTATTGTATACTTAAGTACATTACTTTGTACTATAAAGAGAAGATATGTTGCTAAAAAGCAGTTCGTCTTCGAGGCCGAAAGGCTCAGGGAGACCGAATGCTAAGGGAAGGCGAAAAAAAGAGGGGATAAGAAAAAAGTATTGATTGCTCTTATACTTGTTGGACTACTTTTAGGCAGTGTTGTTCTAATAGCATATGCATCTTCATGTAACTTTGTGGGTAGTAAGAACTCAGATGTTTATCATTATCCCGATTGTCGTTATGCGAAAAATATTAAATCCGGGAATTGGGTTTGCTTTGATACCCCTGAAGATGCGATTGCTGCAGGTTATCGCCCTTGTAAAGTTTGTAAGCCCCCCTCAAAATCTCCACCAACGCCAACGCCAACGCCAACGCCAACACCGGAAGTTACACCTACCCCTATACCATCACAACTACCTATTACAGAGGGTAACCTATCCACTGATAACGGTACTTTGAGAATAGGCGCCTTTAATATACAGGTCTTCGGCAAAAGCAAGGCAGCCAAGCTGGAGGTTATGGACGTTCTCGCTAAGATTATACGCACTTATGATGTGGTAGCAATACAAGAGATTAGAGATAAAGACCAAATGGCACTGCCTAAATTGGTTAATTTCGTGAACGCAAACGGCTCATATTATGAGTATATTGCAGGCCCTAGGCTAGGACGCACTACCAGCAAAGAGCAGTATGGATATATCTACAATAATAGGACAGTTAAATTGAATGGCACGCCAGAGACATATCCAGAACCTAACGGCACCGATCCTTTCCATAGAGAGCCATATATGGCAGCTTTCGAGGCGGTTAATGGTAGCTTTGATGTCATACTAATTGTGATTCATACGGACCCTGACGAAGCGACAGCGGAGATAAATGCACTTGACGCGGTGGTTAATTACACACGTAACGAGTATCCGGATGAACAAGACTTCATCATAATGGGCGATTTGAACGCAGATTGTAGATACTTTGATGAAGATTCAAAATGCACTCTATGTAACGGCGGTTACTATTGGTGCATTAACAACAGCATTGACACGACTACCAGCGCGACAGATTGCACCTATGACCGCATTATAATCACGACCCCGGTAGTAAGGGAACTCCCTGTAAATAATTTACCAATTT
>CAZOEM010000388.1:0-3450 GCA_964578735.1 uncultured Halobacteria archaeon
CTTGCAAACTTTTTCCTCTACTTTAGAATTTGAGCATTTGGTGCCGGTGCAATCTCTTTTTTGATAGCAATACCCAATCGGACCTCTTACTTCTTCTTCTTTTTCTTCCATTTTTTTTATATCACCTCCTATTTTATTTCTGATGCACTTACCACAGTACCCTTCTTAAAGGGCAAATCCCAGCGCATCTCGGACTTTTTAAACCGTGGTTTTTCATTCGACATATACCTCTCTATCTTTAAAGCCCCAACCTCTCCACCCCCGGAATAAATTCCGAGGCATCCCTGGCTACAATTCTTCATTTAAGTCCCTCAAAAATTCAGCATCTAAGCCATAATCACGTGCTTTTTCATACATTCCCTTATCATCTGTTATGAGTATTGAGCCTGTAACTTCCGCGCAACTCATAAAAACGACATCAAATCCACTTGCTTTTGTTCTCATCCCTATCTGCATCGCTTTTTCCAGCAAATATGCATCTGAATATAGTTCAGAGTTTTGACTTACGAATGACAAAGCCAGTTTCACGCTTTCATAATCATTCGTCAGCCTTGCAACAACACATACAGTCTCTATCAAAGCTATCAAGGGAATGTGGTTTTTATAAATCCCGCTTTCGATTTTAAGCAGGATATTCTTTGCTTTTCTATGTAAATTCAAATACTCCTCATATATTGCATCTCTCTTCTTCCTTCTTGGTGGAATTAAGCCTTTTACAATTACTGTCGTGTCTGTCGTCACATCAATCATACTTCTTTTCTCTCATCTCTCTGACGAGTCTTGTTGTATCTTCATAATCAATCATCTTCTCGCCAATTCTTGAAATCGCTTCTTCAAGTGTCACCCTTTTCGTTATCCTCTCAAGTTTCAATGAAAGGAATAAATCAATCGCATCCTTGCATATCCTCTCTACCCTTGTATCTTCCATTTCCTCATGTCCTCTATTATTATTTTAAACTCTGTTCATTATAATGCTTCTGAAAATCCACCTATGAAAATGTATCCCCCGTATTTTCCATAGCCTTCGCTATATTTAACCTTTTCTTTTTTCAGTTTTATTACTTTGGGACCACCTTATAATTAAATCTATAGTTTTAGATAAGTAATACTTCTTCTAAAACGTATGGAAAAAAATAATTCTGATGAACTTTGGATATGATTTTTGTGAAGTCGTAATGAAGTGCAATCACGACAGTTGGCAGGTATAAAGGCCTTAGAATTTTGTTGGGGCGGAATATCGAAAGTGGGGAAACTTACAGGCAGGGATTATAAAACGATAAAAAAAAGGATGACTAAAGTTGAAAACGGAAACTACACTATCAAAACACAAAAAACTAAAAATCAGAATTTATTTTGCGGTGGCCCCTTTGCTCCGCATATGCCTAACGATTCAGTCCTAACCTGAAGAGCACGCATTAGTAGATTGTAGCCTCTAGCCTCAAAGTAGTCGACCCATTGCCAACGACACAATCGCTCAGGAACGTCGCACTTCTCCAATCTTAGGGGAATAAGAAAAATGGATCCTTCAGGCTGCTCTAAGGCTACATCAAGAGCAAAAGAGATTTCCTTCTGAACGAAACCGGTCTTCTTGGTTGAGCGCTGTGAGAGACAGATTATTACAACATCTGTGTTACGAATTGCTTTTGTGATTTCTTGACGCCAGTCCAGTCCTGGCAATATTTTTTCTTCATCGAGCCAAGGGTCAATCCACCTTACTTGTAACTGGTTGTAAAGCTCGCAAACATCTGATTTATCTTCAGATGCATGGCACAGGAAGACACGCAAAGCGCGTGGAAATGTAATAACATCAGTTTTCTCTTTGCCTTGTTTCGCCCACTTGACCCAGTAACTTCGATATATCCCGTCATGCTCTTTTTTGTTTGGAGTAAACGCAATCAACCAATCTCCCCCTTCGATGAAACCGTCCTCATGCTCCAGTGTCATCAGTAGGGGGAACAAATCTTCATGTCCCTCAACGTCGGGAACATATCCGTTGGGTAATTGGACAATCACCCATGCTTTAAGTGTGTTTGGGTCAACAGCAAGTAACCATCTCCCTTGGAGTGGAGGGTTATAGAGTTTTCCTATGATTTCATCTCGATTCAGCTCTATGATTCTTTTTTGTGGATAGTCAATTTCCATTGGGTTCCTCCTACATTTCCGAAGTCTCATTTGCGCTTAGACTGCAATGCTTAAGTTGGAAGGATATGACGCCAAGACTTTTTATTCTGCATAAAACTTTATTATTTTTCACATATGTATAAAGAGTTCATCATTCTAAGCCCCAGCCATACCACACCCGGAATAAATTCCGGGGCATCCCTGATGAACCTTTCCTTCGCTATTGTTTTTATCGGCATTTCACTCCAATCTAATCTCAGGAATCCAATCTGTGTATGTTTTCCCATTCGCATCTGTAAATTGTGTGCAATTTATCGTCCCATTTGGCGTTGGAAAACTTTGCTCATGAATGATCTGAGGGGAGCCTGTTCTAATTTCGAAAGTGGCATCATCCACCATCTTGATATGCATATTTTTCATGAACCAATCGTATGTACTTGATATGTTTGAGCCTTTCATAGCGCGATAGTCATGGATTCCTATCATCAACGGACCTACCGCGATTGCAAAATACCCTGGTGCGTACCAATCGTCTTCACAAAATGATTTTGTTCCTAAATTAAAACTGTCCACAGGTCCATATTGGTTCCAAAGCTTTTTGTCACTTTTCTCTACATATTGTTTGAGCGATTGGAAAGATGGATTTTCACTTTTATTAGACGAGAAAAAAGGCATGCAACTTATCGCTCCATAAGGGGCTAAGGTTCCTTCATCGGCAGGGTGTCCACTGATTGGACAACTTGCATCACAGCACCAACAAGGTTTTGCTTCTTTTCCTAAATAACTACAATTTCCAGAACAAGCAGTAACTCCCCAACAATTGGCATCATTGAATGTTTGAAATTTGTTTTTTAGCTCATTGTTGCAATAATATTTGTTAGCCAAAGCAGCATTAACGGAATTATTCCACCAATTAACATTTTTTAAATCCGCTTTGTTTCTAAAATCCCACCAGCAATGGGCAAAGAAATAATTGAATAGGCTACCTGTCCACGAGGAAATAATCTTAGTCCCATCAGGATAAGGATAGGTTATATAACTACAATTCTCCCAACTACGGCTATCAAAACTATAAAAACTGTTGTTAATAGGCACTCTGTAACTCTCATTTGGAGCTCCTGCTGCTAATAGGCATATCAGCAGTGTTTCATCGGTATAGGTATCCCATGTGCCATTCCACTTGGTGGAGTTATTACATGTAAAATATCCTCCATCTGGGACAGGTATTGAACTATTGTTATCTTTGTATTCGGGTTTCCATTCCATATAAAATTGGTTTAGAGTGGTATTGAAAAACTTGTTCCATTGGACTGTACTATAGATTTCCTC
>CAZOEM010000389.1:0-3449 GCA_964578735.1 uncultured Halobacteria archaeon
AGCGGATTTGGTACAGGTGGCTGCTCGAGACCAACTTCCTCCGGACTCGGAACTTGAGGTCGGTCAGATGTTACAAGCCAGTCAACCGGATGGCCAAATAATTCGCGTCACTGTGACCAATGTCACAGACTCGAACGTGACGTTAGATGCGAATCATCCTCTAGCGGGGGAAAATCTGACATTTGTGATTCAGCTCGTTGAGATCGTCTCATCTGATTAATAATCGGTGGATTTTTAGGTCTGTTCGAAGACACAGATTAACACAGATTTAAAAATGGGTAAACTAGTTACTGGGAGTTCCCCAGGGTAGTTTCCTGTATCTGTTAAACCCAATATCACACCCCGTATTTCTATTTTAATCTACTGTTACGAGGTATCTGATAACTATTTCTTTTATATTGGTAGTAACATAGTATTAAGCGTTAAGTAAATCGTCTAATTCAGATGAGATCACAACGTGGAAAGGGGGTAAGAAGATGTCGATGAGGATGGCGATAACGAATGTATTGTGCTGTTTGGTTCTGATTGCGATTTTGATGAACGCGATCCCCGTTTCGGTATTGGCGAGGAACAGCAATAATGCATCTAATAGCGTTTCTAATCATTCGGATTCATCTGTCTCTTTGTCTTCAAATCTAATTTACGTGCCTGATGCTAAAGATCAAGTGTTTGAAGTGACTGTGGATTATGAGGATATAAAATTGATGGAGGTGTGATTGCAATGGTTAATGCTTTTCGGTGGATGATTTTTGTACTTGGGCTGACAGTTGTTATTGGCAGCATAATGGTTACATCTGCGGGATCTCCTATGATCGCAATTTATAGCCCATCAAATGGCGATCCTGTCTATACCGATAAAATCGCGGTTTTTGGCGGTGCTATGGGTACGGAAGGTGCAGTTGTCGGATCAGTAACGGTCAACGGTCTCCTTGCAGATGGGACTACTTCTTGGCGTAAAGTTATTTCGCTTCAACCTGGTTCGAATAGTATAACTGCCGTAGCAACGGATAGGTCTGGTAAGCGCGCTACGGAAACCATATTTGTGACATACATTACTCCAACAACTCCTCCTACGCCTACAACTATATCGGATGGAGGCCAAGGGCCAACACCAATACCAACGCCAATACCAACGCCTACTATCCCAATGCCTACTGGTAGCATCTCGATAACCACCACGCCCTCTGGTGCAGAAATATATTGGGATAATGTTCCCAAAGGAAATACATCTATTACTTTTGAGGATGAAATAGGGCATCACACGGTAAAAGTTATTAAAGAAGGATTTCATAGCAAAACTAGGAGTGTAGATTTGCTTAAAGGTATAACAAAAAAGCTGAATGTTGAACTTGAGCCAATTACCGGTTCTATCGTTGTTTCTTCTACACCATCCGGGGCATGTGCGTACTTAGACGATGTTGATATGAAAGCAAACACAATATGCAAGCTTAGAGAAGTTGTCGTAGGGAACCATACAATAAAGCTAACAAAACCCGATTATTTTGATAAAGTAATAAGAAACGTATCTGTTTCTAATAGTAGTACCACCAAGTTAAACGTAAATTTAACCGGGTATGGTTCTATCGATATATCCTCAAATCCATCTGGAGCAGAAGTGTACTTAGATGCCAATTATACGGGAGAAACACCCAAGAATATTAGCAAAGTTGCACAGGGATACCATACCATAAAATTAACAAAATTTGGTTATGCTGATGTAATAATAAGAAAGGTATCTGTTTCTGTTGGTAAAACACATCCGGTACATGTAAATTTAGCAGAGTGTGGTTATATCAATATATCCTCATATCCATCCAGAGCAAATGTATCCGTAGATGGCAATTATATGGAAAAAACACCCACGGATATTAGCATGGTTGCACTGGGGAACCATACCCTAAAGTTAACAAAATCTGATTATTTTGATCTAATAATAAGAAACATCTCCGTTTCTGTTGGTGAAATACTCCATTTACATGAAAACCTAACAGGGTATGGTTCTCTCCGCATATCCTCATATCCATCTGGAGCAAAAGTGTACTTAGATGGCGATTTTATGGGAATAACACCTTTAGATATTAGCGAAGTTGTTGATGGGTCGCATACCTACAAATTAACAAAATTTGGCTATGCATATGTGGAGAAGAAGATAGATGTGTCAGCGGGAAAAAGAGGACTCGTAGATGAAACTTTATCTGTATCGGGGGTACTAAGTATCTCGACAATAGTTGTTCTAATAGTTATTGGACTTTTAATTTATATAATTAAAGTAATCGCTCCAAGGCGAAAACGGGATGCATTATCTAAGTCGATTATGAAAGAAGAAGATGTAAGACGTCAGGTGGCAAATGCGGATGCGGGCGCTGGTGTAGAGGGGTTTTCGATTATGAAAGAAGAAGATTCAAGACCTCTTGTGGAAAGCAGACAAAAAATTGATTTTGCTAAACGTGAGCAAGCGCAAGAAGGCACTTTCGGTATAGCGCTTGTGGAAAGCAGACAAAAAATTGATTTTTCTAAACGAAAAGAGATTATGCTATTAAATTCTCCAGAGTGGACAAAACATAAGGATTACGCAAAAATTAACCCACTTTATGAAAAGGTACAAGAACTTGAAAAGCGAGGAGAAAATAAGGAAGCAATAGAAACATACGAAAAAATTATCGATATAAATGAATATTATATAAAAGCGTGGGACGGCCTTAAAAGGAATTATAATGCTTTAGGAGAGAGTGAAAAAGAACATTCCACTTCTATGAAGTCACGATTAATAACAGAATTTATAGATTTTGCGACCAATGCAGCGCAAAAGATCACTCTTCAACAGTTTAATCTCCAAAATTTGGACTTCTTCGATAATTTGTTCTGGTCATTTCAACCACAAATCAATATATTATTAGGTAAAAACGGCTATGGAAAAACATATTTACTACGATTGTTAATTTCAATATTACAAAAAAATGAGGATATATCGTCAGAATTTTTTAAGGATTCAAAGTCAGAATCTTTTGTTAGCTGTGATCTGGAAAGGAATAATGATACAAAAGTTATCTATCGTATCAAAACAGTATTTAAAGAATCTATTGGGAAGGTGCCGGTATTAGCAATTCCTGATATGCGACTTGTGGATAAATCCAGAACCAAAATCGAACCAGTTATTTTAGATACAGAAATAAGAGAGTCTGGGGCTTATCATTTCTTATATGAAAAGCCATTTGAAGAAGTAATTCAAAATTTCCTTCATGCATTAGGTAATATGTATAAAGGTAAATCTTTTGATCAGCCCCTTTTCCAACTTCTTCATAAAGTCGTGCGTGAATTGACAGATAAAAAATTTAAGTTCAATGAAATAGTACCAGTTGGTGAAAAATTTGAAATTAACGTAATTACCGAAGGAAACCCAGAAAAGCCATTGCCATTACAAAAGGCATCTCAAGGAACATTATCGGTTT
>CAZOEM010000390.1:0-3439 GCA_964578735.1 uncultured Halobacteria archaeon
TGCGAATACCTCTAAAAGATGGGTGTTTTATTGATATTTGGTTTTCAAAAAAGATTAAGGGAAGATATGCGTATCATTGGGAGCGCAGCCACATTGATGGGAAGATTTACAGACACGATAACATTCCTCACAAGAGATGGAAATCTGTTAAAACCTTTCCCAAGCATTTCCATAACGGTTCCGAAGGCAATGTTTGTGAGAGCTTGATTAGTGATGACCCTGCGAATGCGATTAGAGAGTTTTTAACATTTGCAAGAAGGATTGTCAATAAATAGGATATATAAATGCATGCAAGAGAGATAAAATCACAGGGGATGCCTCGGAATTTATTCTGAGTGTGGAGTGGTTGGGGCTTAATGCAGGAAAATTAAGAAGAGGTGAACAAGCATGAAACGAAAAAATTTGAAGGATATAGATGAGAATGCGGCGAGGAATGGTTTGATGAGAAGACGGTGGAAGGAGGTATAAAATGGCAAAGTTACAAGCAAGTTGGGTCCATGGATCAAGCGTCCATATGGAACGTGAAGGCTATTTCATCTCAAAGAGACGGACTGGATACGGTGCACACTTCAAAACCCACGGAAAAGAGTGGTTTCACTTTGCTATCCCCACTCCTGTGATTCTCGACGGGCAGCGTACCGCTCTCAAGAAGACCTTTGTCTTTTACAAGACGGAACTTACCGCCAAAATCACGGCTATCCATGTATATGACGCAGGTTCATCGATCAAGAAATTCGACAACTTATCACTTAGTGGTGATCATTCTACGGGCGTTGACAAGGACAACTCGTGGGTCATTACTCCGGCCCATAGCATGGAATTCGGTCTTGGCATCTCAGTCGAAGTAGACTTTGGACCTTCAACAACAGGCGGCGTTCCGGGAATCTGGTTTAGGACTGCTGGGGCCGATTTCGAAACACCTTAAGGAAAGGAGAGACATAAAATGATAATGCCTGAGTATCTGCCGCATACTATGCGTGACATTATAGTCCCCGACAGCGTAGCAATCGAGGAACTTCATCGATTTGCAGAGACTATCGAGCCTATCTCAGCCCCAGTTCCCTACAAAGCACCACCAGTTGAGGTCGATTTATCAAAATATTTGCACTATATCCGATGGCAAGGCGGCGAGGGTTGTTGGGGTTATTCGCTGCTAGCAATTTGGGACATCATGAATGAGATGAAATGTCCATTCTCACCTAACCTTTCCCTAAATTTAGGGCTTTTCCTTCACCGCAGGCGCGATCTGTGGGAAAATCAAGGGGGTATTAACAGTCCAGATGGCCGTTTTCATAAAAAAGCCGGTGAGAAATGGCTTGATCAGAGTTTTGGAGTTACAACAGAAGGAACAGAGATTACTAATCCGACGATTCGCTGGACAGGAAACTGGACTTTCGAGGGTACTAATGAAGCGTACAATTACCGATTAGCGGAGGATATAAAAAAAATCACGGTAAGTTCGTCAGAGTTCTTGAAATGGTTGGCGAATAAACATCCAATCCAACTTGAGATTTATGGTAATGATTGGGGTCACGTTGTTGCTGTAGTCGGTTATGATTCAGTAAAGAAGACGTTCAAGTACGTCAATAGTGCAGGTGACCGCTGGGGAAAGGATGGATTTGGTATCTTCACGTTCAACGAGGTTGACAACGGAAAGACCAACTGGTGCACCATTGGAAATTCCTATGTCATTGATATTATCCCACCCAGACCCGTACCTGCTGCCCGAATTAGAGTTACGACACCTGAAAACGGAGGACGTCGTATAAACGTCAATCTCTGGCTGAGTGTGGAAGACAGTCCGCTTCCCAAAAGAAAAATCTGGCCTCCATGTGATAGTGGTGATGATAGCAGGAACCTTCATTACACCGTTAGATTGCCCAGTGAATTCATCTGGCCACCATCTCCGAGCAATCGGTTGGTACTCGATCTCTACGACTCAGGAGCATTTCCGGACAGTTGTGGCACATTAGAGGGGTTCACGGCTTCTTTTGGTGGACACATTGTAAAGTGCTCCGAGCTTTCCAAAGGCCCGGTCAGTTTTAAAGCATGTGAGCACCGGCGGTTTTATATTCCGTAGTTAATAACGAATGAATACACAAGATCGTGTTGAGACACCACCTGATTGGAACGCTAGTTGTCGTAATGGGACTCTTAGTAGGTGCACTTATAGGTTCTATTGTGACTGTCTCAGGTGAACCTTTCGTGATCGAGTTTGAGGATTTATCGACCAGTGGACCAGGGCAGGGTGATCAGGTTGAAGTTTCCACACAATACAGCAGTAAAGGGATTACTTTCAATAGCCCGGTTGCTCTGGATTATTCTAAAGGACTTGCTATTCTTGACTTCGCTCATTCAGGTACGAAAGCCATCGAGCAATGTTATGCGAAAGAGTTCTGTACAACGCCTATTGAGATGAGCTTCACACGCGCTCAAAGTCGCGTAAAAGTCTGGGTAGGCTACTCCTCAGGGATCGATGAAACTCGCACGGTAATATTAAGAGCTTTTGATATTAATGGCAAAGAAGTAGGTCGCGCAGAGGAAACGCTCAATTTGCGCGGTGAGCCACTACCGATTCTAACTCCCCTTGAGGTCACCTCGGAAAATGCAGATATTATCCTTGCAGTTGTGAGCTTTTCGCCAGATACGATATTGATGAATAATCTGGCAGTTGACGATGTCGAATTTGAAGTCGTTGAACCTCCACTACTATCGGGGCGGGTCTATGAAGGCGAGGTTGGCGACGAAAGCCACCCCTTACAAGGCGTCACTGTGGAGGTCTACGGCGCTAACAATCCTTACCCTGACCCCCAGGTGTCTTGATTGCCAGCACCACGACCGATGAGCGTGGTTGGTACAGCTTGGAGGTCCCCGCCGGTTATGAGTTTTATTCCATCCGTGAAGCCTGCCCACCAGGCTATGAATCCGTTGGTGCGACAACGGTAGATGGAACGGTCCGCATCAGCAATTGGATCGAATATGTCATACCACTTGAGGAGAAGACGCTGACCGGCAACAAGTTCTGGGTTAAGGGACCTGCTCTCCCAACATCTTTGTTGTCAGTATCTCCGGACCCGCCTTCATATAGCTTTGACTTGACCGCGGGTGAAACTTCCTCTCGAGAATTATCAATATCAAATGCTGGAGGTGGAACCCTTGCATGGACCGTAGGTGCTGACCAGCGCTGGATAAATGTTTATTTACCCTCAAAGTGGAACTAATTCGGATACCGTTACAATTAACATCGATACCGCTGATTTGAGTCCCGGAAGCTATACCGGAACCATTACCGTAACTTCTAATGGTTGAGTTTGGAATGAAGGTGGGACACTCAGACACATCACTATGTTATCAAATACGCTCGATTGGATATAACACTTTTTGTTACAAAATTTGATTTTGATATCATGTAACCTCATAAGCCAATCAGTCATAGTAT
>CAZOEM010000391.1:0-3437 GCA_964578735.1 uncultured Halobacteria archaeon
TGCTCTCAACCTCATTCTTGTCCAACTATCAAGTCCCTTGTAGAGCCAATTGACGTTTGCTATCTTGAAATAGTTCCCCCAACCGACAATAATCGGATTGAGCTTCACGATCACCATTTCAAGATTAATCGGCAGATTTCTACATGTAACACGCCTGACAGCATCCTGGTATTTCTTGACAGCCTCTTTTCGTGGCACTTTGTGCCCTATGTAAACAGTAAATCCAAGAAAGTCAACGCCCTCGGAAAAGTTCTTTATCATTGTCTTCTCTGGATGTAACGTAAGCTCTAACACATCTAAGATCTCCTTTACATGTGTAATTGCCTCTTTCGCCTCTTCTTCGTCCTCGCAAAGCACTAAGAAATCATCAGCGTATCGAACTACCTCATAGCCAAGTTCCGCCATCCTTTCATCGAAGTAATGCAGATATATATTAGCTAGAAGAGGTGATATGACGCCGCCTTGCGGCGTGCCGATGACATTCTCTCTCAATCCCAGTCCCTGTTCCATTATATCAGCCTTGAGAAAAGCTCTTATCAGTCTCAAGACCCGACCGTCACTTATTCGTTCTGCAACTGCATCCATGAGTTTCTCATGATTCACCATATCAAAGAAGGCTTTTATGTCTGCGTCCAGTACCCATTCGTGTCCTTCGTCTCGGACAGCCTCTATCTGCTCTATCGCTTGTTTCGCACTTCTTTCAGCTCGGTATCCGTAGCTTGAGTCCAAAAACTCAGCTTCAAATATCGGCTCAATAACATTCTTTAAGGCTTGCTGTACCACTCTATCTCTGATTATTGGAATACCCAAAGGTCGTTGTTTACCGTCTGACTTCGGTATATATATCCTATTCACTGGCATAGGCTCATACCTGTCCTGTCTCAGTAGTCGCTGAATCTCATTGAGATTCTGCTCCAGATTGCGCTCAAATTCGTCAATAGCCCCAACCATACCACCCCGCACTGAAGTGCGGGGCATCCTCGCTCGATTTTCATCTTTTCTCCTTCTCCCTATCAAGGCATACCCGTCTCAATTGCTTCGTAACAACCTTATATCTCTTTTCCATAATTTGATTGTAACCGACACTATTTATATGGTTACATATGATAATAATCATGCCAATATATATAATAATCCGGTGTTTTTGATTGCTCCTTCACGAGGCTTTGCTCCTAAAGTTCAAAAAAGTGGTGACTTTAAGAGTAGTAGGAATAGTTTAGGAGCAAAACCGGTGCAAGTATCAAATATTATGATACTACAATAACAAAGCAAAGATTATAGTTTTAATCAACACGGAAAGTAGCTATAAAGTCTCCTGTAATAAGAAGGCTAATAATGCTTATAGAAGCATAAAAAGCTCCTACAAATCCTAGAGTCCATAAAAATATTTCAATATACACGCATTCCTGATAAAAAGCAGGGAACAAAAAAATATAACAACCAGCTCCGAACAAAAAAATATAAAAAGAAGTGACTAACCACGTAGCTGTTAAGTAAAATATTCCCAACAAAGACCATCTTCCAAGTGTAATTGTACGAAATCTCGGCACATATATAGATTTATCTTTTATTTTTAGTCTTTCAACAACTTGTAACACTACAAATAAAAGAGAAGCCGCACCTACACTATGTAGTAGGGCATATTGAATGGGAGGTGGAGGAAAACCCATTTGTTTAATTTACCTGTAATGGTTCTCCTTTATCCCAAAGATTATCAAAATATCTATTTGCTTCAGCCCAAATCCCTTCGTAGGGTTTTGAAGTAAATGTACAGTCTACAGCAGCTCCTCCTTTATGATACCTTTCTATCCATAACTGTTTTTGTTCTGGTGTTTCTGGTGTTTCTGGTGTTGATGCAATATTAACATGGTAGGTTAGGGGCTCTTTGAGCAGTCTTACCTTAATAATATCCTTTTTTATAAGCTCATCCACAGAACTTTTGGTTTTCAAGTCAATGTCAGGTCCCCCTAAAATTCTAATTTCCACACCATTATCCTTCCACTCTTTAAGTTTATCCTTCCATGTAGTGTTTCCATACTCCTGCTCTGGGAAGTTATAGGTTACTATTTTAAGCACCGAATCACGAGCCGGTTCGAGATGTTTTGTTGCATCTTCGCCTGGAGTAGTTCTTCCGTATTTAGTTTCCTCTTCTCCATATTTTGGTTCTACATACGATACCAAAAAGTCCCGCCCTCTTAACTTCTTACTCATAATTGGTATGATGCCAATAATCAATGCACTTCCCACTGCTATTATACCATAAATATCTATCATCTTTCATCATTCATCTCCGTTAATTTTTGTTTGATGTTTCCCTTTCCCCTCCTGAAGGGCATACATTCAATATATGCTATAAACTTCTTAAGTATTAGAATATAAAGTTATTTTCGCTTTCTTTGTGGTTATTACCCATCTGGATAAGATGTTTTATGCAAAAAGGGCATTTTTCTTTCATTATCTGCAACATCATTACGAAGCCCCAACCATGCCACCCCCGGAATAAATTCCAAGGCATCCTTTTTGCTGTATTTCTGTCTTCCCGCGTGCAAAACGTTTTTTTACTGGATACCTCATTTAAACCTCATTCAATCGAAAAATAAAGAAAAGAGTAGAGCCTTTTAAGTTGGGAACTCTACTCCCTCAACCGTTTTCATTGTTCCTTTTTCGATTTCCACTGGTATTGTCTCACCTTGAGACAGGCCTATAACTTTAATAACATGACTACCATATCATCGAAATCCGTACCACCACCACACCAGTCCTCACATTCTATGACATATATGGGCCAAGAGTCACATTGAGATATCCGGAAATGACTGAAATTATCACAACTGCAGCATGGCAGATTTTCACTGAAATATAAACCGCCTATTTTTCTATGCCCATCTTGATGTGGAGCGGGGGCATTTAAATATAGTCCAAAGTCATCACATGTTGCTGGGTTATTGTCTGTCGTATTAAAGAGCATAGAATCACCCGTCTTATTAAGACCTTCAAAGATCCTGTACAGCGCACGGCAACCACTAGTTACATTGGTTATACTACACTGATAATAGAAGCCAAATTCATTCCGATCACATAAAGCTGAGTTTTCGAGCAGCAAGAATGCAAAGTAATGTCCACCTGGAAGGATGCCAGTGGTAAGAGGTTGACGTGAGTCATTTAGATTAGTATAGAGTTCGTAACCCTTTTCATAGGTCAACTTTTGCAAAGATACTACTTCATTCTCGATTATGGGATTAGTTCCTTCCTTCTCAGCTGAAAGTGCTGTAGCAGTGCTGACTAGCATTATTGTCACTACGACAAAAGCCAGCCATATTAGTCCTTTTTTACTTACTTTTTTCATTTTTCACCTCCTTTTATTTTTATTTGTATCTATATTTAAGCCCCAACCTAGCCACCCCGGAATAAATTCCGGGGCATCCAACGCGCTACCC
>CAZOEM010000392.1:0-3428 GCA_964578735.1 uncultured Halobacteria archaeon
GATAATCGCTCCAGCACGTAATTAACATCTATTGCCATAATGAATTCTTATCATGTGTGATCATTAAGAATTAAACTGGGTTTTTTTTGATAAAACTTTTTTCTAAAAAGTTTTAGTGTTAATCTTGTGTAATCTCGTGGTTTCTCATTTTACCTCAATTCCTTCAGTCTTATAGCTTCACTTATACGCAACAAATCTATTAAATACTCACAAGCCCTAAAAGCATCCGTCCTATGCTTCGCACCTACCAAAATAGCAACGATATTATCGCCTACTTCCAGTAATCCATGCCGATGTATGATCTCCACCGCTTCAATGTCAAAGTTATCAAAGGCAGCTCGTTTTAACTGCTCAAGTTCTGCCTGCGCATTATCTTTAACTTCTACTTCCATGCCTTTTAGACCATCCTCAGCCCGCACCACCCCGATAAAAGTTACAATGGCACCTATATCCGACTCTTTCATCGCCCTTACAGCGCCATCAAAGGCAATATCTTGTTCTGTAATCATCAATAAAGTGCGCTTTATTTTATTTTATTATGTTTTGTTATACCCGTGTTATTTTAATATCGCGCTTCTTTGGCATCAACTGCTGCAGGATTTCCTTAAACTGGGCATCGTTTATCATGCTCTTTAGCCTTCCACTCTGCGCTAATCCAATTAGCTGGCTCTCTAACTGTTCCGCATATGCCGGCTTTGCCATTCTTATGTTCGTTAGCCGCTCTCGCGCTTCCGTTGTGAGAATCTGCTTGATAATACTTCGCTTCGCCTCTTCTATCTCTTGCCGCTTTTCCTCTTCCGCGCCCGTTCCTGCCTGAACCTGCGCCATCTCTTCATACTTCCGCCTTCTTATCGCTTCTAGTTCCTCTTCACTCGCCATTTGTAACACCTGCTGTTTCTTCTACTACTTCCTTGATCGGTTCTTGAATGTTTTTTAGGACATGTGCAACGTCATCGAGAAAAGATTGCCCCTTTGGCGATATTTTACGTCCCTTTTTCGTCTTTGTCACATACTCTGCCTGTTCTAACTGAGAAAGCACCTCTCGTATTATCTTCCCGGAAGCAGCTCTAAACCGCGCTTTCTTTACGCCCCTTCTGGCACTACTACCGTAATAGGTACGAAGCCTTGACACTCCGACAGGCCCATGAAGATATATCTGCCGCAGCACAGATGCACATCGCACCCACCACCAGTCCTTATCTTCAGGCGGTAATTCCTTGCTCATGCCCTTCTTTACGTCCTTGCTCCACTCTGGCATAGAGATAACCTTGTTCTTTTTTAATTCCACACCTACCGACTTCGTCAGCTTACCCGGTGGCACATCGTATACTGTCGTCATTTTACTTTACCTTTTTATTGCAAATATAAAAAGTTATTTGGTAAAAAACCTTTCTTTCAAAAAGTTTTAAAAGCATTACCAAAGAAAGGGGTTTTTTCTACGAAAAAAAAGAAACAGGGGAGGGACAAATGGAAGTGAAAATCGGTTTGGAATGTCATGCGCAACTTCTTACAAGGTCTAAATTGTTTTGCTCTTGCTCTACGGACTATCATAACGCTGAGCCAAATACGCATGTCTGTGCAACGTGTTTAGGCTTACCCGGCGCTTTGCCGGTCGTGAACAAACGTGCAATACGGTATGCGATAAAAATCGCGCTTGCTTTGGGCTGTGAAGTGCAAGAGGAAACAATATTCTACCGGAAGAATTATTACTATCCCGACCTACCCAGAGGGTTCCAGATCACGCAATATGATTTCCCCATCGCTTTTAATGGCTTGGTGCGAATAGAAAGTGATAGCGGCGATGGAAGCAAAGAGCGAGAGATAAGGATTACGCGCGTGCACATGGAGGAAGACCCCGGTAGACTGGCATATAAAGGGACGATAGATACCGCGAAATATTCGCTTGTCGATTATAACCGGTCGGGAATGCCATTAGTTGAGATAGTAACCGAGCCTGACCTCAAGTCGCCGAAAGAGGCGCGGATATTTTTAGGTAAGTTGAGGAGCATACTGGAGTATTTAGACGTCTATGATGGCGATTTGGAAGGTGCAATGCGAGTTGATGCGAATATATCCATTGAAGGTGGTGATAGGGCGGAAGTAAAGAACATATCGTCATATAAGGGTGTGGAACGTGCGTTATTGTTCGAGATAACGCGGCAGAAGAATTTGTTACGCCGAGGACTTAATGTCCGGCTGGAGACGCGCCATTACGATGAAGCGCGTGGCATAACTCTTTCCATGCGTACGAAAGAGTTTGAGCATGACTATCGCTATTTCCCGGAGCCCGATCTCGTTCCCATTTGCATTTCTGACCAAATAGAAGCGGTGAGGCAGGAGATACCTGAACTCCCGGACGAAAAGCGGAAGCGATTCCTCGATCAATATTCTATCAGCCCGGAACATGCGAGTTCGCTCATTTACGATCCCCATATAGCGGATTACTACGAAGATGTAGCGTCTAAGATAGACCCGCGGTTAAGTGCTACGTGGATTGCGGATGTTTTTAAGGGCGAACTGAATTATCGTTCTATTTCAATGCACGAGGCGTCAAAAAGGATTCCTCACGATGAGTTCGTCGCCATCTTGCGATATTTGGTGCAGGGTGTGATTACCGAGCGAGGCGCAACTGAGATAATAAGGGCGATGCTTGATAAGGGCGGTAATCCGGAAGAGATAATCAAGATAAAAAGTCTGGCTAGTATGGGTTTGGAAGAGACGGAAAAGGTAATATATAGCGTAGTAAAGGCTAATGAAGGTGTAATAGGAGATTACAAAGCGGGAAAAAAGGAAGCGTTGAATTTCTTAGTCGGACAGGTAATGAAGCATACAAAGGGTAGAGCGGACCCAAAAGAAGTTAGTAGATTGCTGCTGGACAAGATAGAAAGTGGATTTTAGGTGAGTTGTATTTGGTTAGCGAACCAGAAGATTAACTACACAGAGTTCCCCAAGAAATTGCGGTGATGTGAGATGCACGCGAAACCAGTATCTTGTATCCTATATCCTGTATCCATCTCCTTTCCTCAACCCTTCCGCATCTGCATATCGCTTTATCAAAGGCCTTATCTCCTCACTATACCAGCCCTTTTTAATATACCTGGGATAGATGGGTAGCCGTTCCCGTAATTCATATGGTGCAACTCTTCTCCTAAGTTCGTCCTCGCGTGGCCATGGCGATTCGGGATTTATATAGTCTATGGTCTTCTCCGCTATCCCGCCGAGGTCCGATGCGCCCAGTTCTATCAATTCCGTAGGCGAAGTCAAATTCGGCGGGACCTGTATCGCTATCTCATTCGGCAGTATCTCTTTCGCTGCACGGACAACTTCCTTCAGCTCCTCGAAACTCGGTGGCTTTTTGTTCTTCATTGGCGTGAACGGTTTAGGTAAGAAGGGCTGGATAATAACCTCTTGTATGTGCCCATACTTCT
>CAZOEM010000393.1:0-3423 GCA_964578735.1 uncultured Halobacteria archaeon
TCCTGCGGTCGTTATCTTCATTTACAATCACTCTCCGTTGAAACTATTTACAGCCTCTTCTTCTCGCTCGTAGAACTCAAAGAGCTGCGTAAATCCCGCAATGTCGAACACTTCCTTTACATAGGGCTTCAAGCAAGCCAATTTTATATCCCCCTGAACCTTTTTCAGCCGCTTCAGTGATGCAAGCATCACTCTCAATCCCGAGCTACTAATATAGTCTACGCTATCGAAATTCACGACAATTCTCACGCCGCCCTTGTCAATCAGTGCGTTTATACTCCTCTCTACGTCGCTTGAGAGATAGGCGTCGAGCCTGCCGTTCAGGGATAATATCTCTACATTACCTTCGCTTTTTCCTTCTATTTCCATAATCTATCTCACTCACCACTAAATATCTTTAATAATTACTATGTTTTTACTGCTATTTAAATTCCCGCTTAACTTGACAATGTCAGATTAAATTTTATATAATAAACACTTTCTTATTCCTAACACTACTTCAGAAAAGGCTAAAAAAGAAGGAAGCCAAAGACATGAGCGAAGAAATGATACTGCATCCGAGACCGAGTGCGATAGTAGCTGCGCTTTATACGCTCCGTGATTTAGATGTGGACGTTGCGATTCTGCATGGCCCTCCAGGCTGCAGTTTCAAGCACAGCCGGCTGCTTGAAGAAGACGGTATGCATGTTTTAACCTCTGCAATGAACGAGAGCAATTTCGTGTTCGGGGGACAGGATGCGCTCGTGAGAGTACTAAAAAAGGCAGAATCGATGTTCCAGCCGGAATTGATGGGCGTGGTGGGTACCTGTGCGAGCATGATCATCGGTGAAGACCTGTCTCAGACGATAGTGGACAGCGGCGTAGGCTGCAAGGTGATTGCGGTGGATGTGCATGCGGGCTACCGTGACAACACCGTAGGCGTTATCTTAACCTTAGAATCCGCATATAAAGTGGGTATAATCAGTAGTGTTGAGTTTGAACGTCAGAAGAGAATGCTTGAAGCGGCAACTAGATTAGAAAAGGAAGTAGGAGCAGCAAGTAAAAGCTTTATCCCTCCATCTAAAGGCGATTCTAAAATAGACGTTGCCCGTAGGCTGCTTGAGCTCATAGACGCGGGAAAAAAGGGTGTGTGCGTTTTAAATGCAAAGAAGGAGACGGCATTCATGTTCGCGGACATTTTAAGGGCTGTTAATAATGTCGCTGCGGCTTCGCAAATCGTTAATATCGCGAACCTTGATATAAACGTGGGCGTGAGAAAGATCCGGGGCTATTCGGAGATAATTCGTGATGAGTTAGCTGCGGACGGTATCAAGATAGAGCATCTAATCGGCGGGTTGGATGAATATGCGGTTGCAGGCGATAAAGCTGCTGCTATTATCAAAGAGCTCTATTCAGATTGTGCGTTCGCAGTTCTGTTAGGCATTCCGCATGGCGTGCCATTAGAGAAATACTGTATAAAAATAGAGATATTCTCAGTTACTAACGGTCCAAGGACAATCGAGCCGTTAAAATGGCTTGGTCATGATCATGCAGTGCTTGAAATTGACCTTCATCCTAAGACGATGGGTGCTACAGGCATCATCCCTTCGGAATTCGGCGATACTATATTGAAGCTGAAAGAGTAATTTGACCTTGTCAAATTAGTTGTGAGTTCCCTTACGCTAATACATGCACACCAACGATCATCGGATACGTACCATATTCCAGCCGGTTACTGCCGTAATCTGTATACGTGAGCCCGATAGCAAGATAAGTGTCATTCTTCCTCAAAGATCGGAGCATTCGCCACCCATAAGTCCAGCGATGCATCCTCTTTAATTCGTTCCAGGAATTGTAAAAGTCACTGCATCTGCATGACCATCTTCGGTATACCCTGCCGGAAGCGTCTTTGAAGTTGAAACGGAGATATAGCTCATGGCTCTTCTGGCCCTTCTTCTTCTTTCGCTCTTCATAAACTTGCAATATGCATGGCTTTATCAATCCCAAACTCCGGCCGCTTTTAAATACTGCATCTACAGACTCGTCAGTATAGCAATCCAAGAATTCACGCTTCTTCTCTGCGTTTAATTCACGTGCCGGGCCGTCACAAAAGACAAAATAACGGTCCTCTTTTCGTGGACGTCTACCTCTCCACGCATCAACATGTACTTTCGAGATGCAAAGAGTTTTGAATTTTTCGCTTCCCACACTGAAAACGTCAGACTCATAAACGCCTTGTGGTCTTATCCATTCTCCGTTTTCGTCTATGCCCGCGATGCAGACTTGCCCCTTCTCCGGTCTCGCAACTGCGAGTACGGTAAGGTTCGATGATTTGGCATGACTTAACGCATGGATGTCCGTAGCAAGTTTAGTAATTCGCGCGTTTTTACCTGCATTTGCTCTTTTTTCACCTCGTGCTTCGGAAACGTTCTCTATTCTTAACACATCGCCTGCTTTTAGCTCGCCACTACGCACAAGTTCGGCTTTGTCATCCCATAATGATACCCGCGTGTAATCGTATTCATCGGCTATTATGAGATCAACGACTCCTTTAGCTTCATCGGCAGACTTAAAAGCTAGTATTCGGAGCACTTTTCCGGTTATAGTCGCCATTATTGAAACACCTGCATTTAAAGTGATGATAATATATTATTTACGTTTAAGCCGGGAAATAATAAAGTATCTTCTTGATTTACTGAATGATAGACTTGAATAATTCCAGATCCTCGTTTAACAATCCTTCCAAAGGGCTTTCCGATTGTACAGGCTTTTTAGGTTCTCAGAGTATTGAGAATCTTCTTTGCTGCTTTCAACCCATCTTCTGTAATTCTAACCCTATAAGACGCTACGCCTGATGCGCTCTCTTCTTTGTCTACTCTGCTTATCTCAATAAAAGCCAAAAGCTCTAAAAATTTACAATTTTTCTTTACTGTTTCATAGTTCGTTCCAACAATCCTCGATAGCCGGTAATATGTATACACTTTTCCGTCTATTAAAGCCTTTAGAAGCTCTATTTTCTTCACATCGCTTACTAATAATTCCCGCATGTGTGCAGATAATCCCCTCATGCACACGATAGAACCGAAAACCTTTTAAGTATCAATCATCCACACGGTAGTGATCACTACAATTTTGTAGTGATTGAAAGCCATGCGAAAAGGGGAAGCCATATATCGCATCTTTCGTGGCGGTTAATGGTAGCTTCAATGTCACTTTGATAGTAATTCATACGGATCCGGATGAAGCGACCGAGGAGATTAATGCCCTGGATGTTATGGTTAATTAAACACAAAACAAGTATCCCTATGAACAGGATTTCATCGTTATGGGTGACGTAAATGCCGATTGTTCATACTTCGATGAAGATTCAAATTGTACATATGACCGCATTATAACCTGACTTTCAGAGTTGTATAGGTTACAACCTAAACGAACTCAGCAGTA
>CAZOEM010000394.1:0-3414 GCA_964578735.1 uncultured Halobacteria archaeon
GGGTTAATGTGTTTGATTGGGAGGACGATAGGAAAGGGTTTGGAGAGATTATGAGAAAGGGAGGGTTTGATTGTGTTGTGGGGAATCCGCCGTATGTGAGGATTCAGACGATGAAAGAGTGGGCGCCAACTGAGGTGGAATTTTACAAGAAGCACTTTGTAGCAGCTAGCAGAGGCAATTATGACATCTATGTCATCTTCGTAGAACGTGCACTTCAATTACTCAACGCTCGAGGACGAATGGGTTACATATTGCCTCATAAGTTCTTCCAAGCCAAGTATGGCCAACCTTTGCGCGAGTTAACTGCAACGGGGAAGCACTTGGGAAAAATCGTTCACTTTGGCGACCAGCAGATATTTGATGGGGCGACCACTTACACAGGTCTACTTTTTTTGGACAAGGCGGGTAACAAGAATTTCCGCTACGTCAAAGTCCGCGACTTAAACGCTTGGCGGATTAGCGGCGATGCAACCGATGGCAAAATCCATGCGGATAAGGTGACGGGTAGTGAATGGAACTTTGTTATAGGTTCTGATGCATCTCTGTTTGAACGCATGAGTGAGATGCCAGTAAAGTTGGAAGATATAACAACAGGGATGTTCGTAGGACTGCAAACAAGTGCTGACACTGTTTATCTTTTCAAAGAATATCAAAACGAAAATGGAGATATTGTTGACGTTTGGTCGAAAGAACTGAACGCATGGATCAAGATAGAGCGGACCTTTCTCAAACCCGTCGTTCGGAGTGGGAATATCAGCCGCTACTCAGCCAATCCTACCGCTCTTGTACTTTTTCCCTATGAAGTCCGAGAGTGCAATGCACGTCTTTATACACCGACGGAGATGCGAGAGCAATGTCCTCTAGCATGGGCGTATCTTAATCAAAACAAAAGGCTGCTTGAGGGGCGAGAGAAAGGAAAGTTTAATGATCTGCAATGGTATCGCTTCGGGCGTACCCAAAATTTAGGCATGTGGGAACAGCCTAAGCTAATGATCCCATATATGATAACAAACCTTGCTGCTTATTACGATAAAAACGATAACTTTTACTTCATCAATGTCACAACGGGTGGATACGGCATCACAATTGACGAAACGATGTTTAGGTATCAGTATTTGTGCGGATTATTGAACTCTCGATTGTTACATTTTTACCTTAAGCAAGTGACTACTAACTTCCGAGGTGGCTATTTTGCAGCAAATAAGCAGTTCATCGAACAACTGCCAATCCACACTATCAACTTTGACGATCCCGCAGAAAAAGCCCAGCACGATAAACTTGTAGCTTTGGTGGAGAGCATGCTCGAACTGCAGAAGAAATACCACGATGCGAGAATGGAGCAAGATAAAGAGCTTTATGAACGGCAGATAAAAGTTGTTGATGCACAGATTGACCGGTTGGTTTATGATTTGTATGGGCTGACGGAGGAGGAGATAATGGTGGTGAAAAAGTATCTTTAAGCTATGGTTATATAAAGATAGATAAAAGATAAATAAGAATATATGAGAATGGACAGCTTATAATTCGTATAAGCTCTAGGAAGAGGAGGAGATAAATATGGAAGAAAGAAACACGGAAAATAGTAAATACTATTATCTCTGTTCATATCCACTCAGAGAGGGTAGTATTGTTGAGAAAGGTAATTGGGGTAGAATTCTTAGAAAATATCACAATTTCCACTTTTTAGAGGAGTTGCTGTTAAACAATAGAATCACAGGCGATGCTATCATTACTGGAGACCAAAGAACAAGAACTGTTATAATCGATCAAAAAGTTATTAAAGAACTCATATTTGAAAGAATACGTAGGATAGAGTTTCCAAAAGTTCCCAGTCGGCTCGATTGCCTATTTGTATGCAAAACCCTTGAAGGAGCTAAAAGTTTCAAAGGTGAAGGACGAAATTTTGACTTAACTTATGAGGTAGAACCGATCGATGCAAACTCGCGAGTGCTTGAAACTGATTGGTCGTGGATCAATGAACAGATAATGAATAAGCCCGTACGTGAAATAGAGGGGGTTGCAAGGAACTATTGGCGTGGAGTGATTCGTAATCCCGATAAAATAGAACTTCTTTGGGATTGCGATGTTAGAATATTGCATAAAGTAGATGTATAGATTTTTCTCCTGCCCACAGCAATATATCATAATCCTCTGCAGTGGGGAAGTGGCTGGGGCTTCAAAGAGATATAGCAACGCTTCAAGTGCACGAAAAGGAACTGTATCCGGCAGTGGTAAAAATTATTGAAGACGAAAAAGAATTGTCTTTCGGAATACGTTGGAACTGAGCGATCCCTTAAGAGAGGTGAAACCAAGAACATGTTCGAATGACAGAAGAAACACCACGATGTGAGAATGGAACGCGATAAAGAGCTTTATGAGAGGCGGATAAGAATTGTTGATGCGCAGATTGACAGACTGGTGTATGATTTGTATGGGGTGACGGAGGAGGAGATAAAGGTGGTGGAAGGTGATTCAAAATGAGTGAGGATAGTTATCCATCAGAAACGCTTGAATTAATCTATAATGAAGTGAAAGATAGATTAAATACGCAGTTTCAGTCGTTGGATGGACTCAATACAAAGGCAAGCGTCATTATTGGATTTGTTGGCGTGATAATTGGAATATCGTTACAGTTATATTCACAAAGCAATTCATATCTATTTGGCTCATGTATGACTTTGTTTATGATTTCCATCTTCTTCTCGTTCTCTGCTTACAAAATCAAAAGTTATAGAAGAGATCCAGAACCGAGAGCACTCACGGGAAAATATTTGAGCGATGATAGCAAAAAGGTTAAGAGGCAACTCATTGATAACTTTATTAAGTCCTTTGAGGATAACAAAACCCATATTGAGGAGAAAGGCAAATCTATTAACTATTCCATCATACTCTTATTTGTAGGATTGATCGTTTTAATCTTAAGTGTGATTGTGGGGTAAGAAAATGGCAAATGAAGAAGAAACAAAAACAAAAAAACAGCGAAAGAACCCGTCGAGATAAAACCTGATCCTGATCTAAAATCTATAGCCATCTCATCTGCATCATCAGTGAAAGATAAAGGCAAGGGATCTAAATGACAAAACAAATATAGAAAAATTAAAATTCTGTTATAATGACCTACTTTTTGATTCACGCCCTCATAGAAATGCACGCATTGCCTTTGACTATAGGGAAATTTTTAAGGATTTTACAGATGCTATTTTTAAGGATGAATATTTACAAAATAATGAGATTAAGCCAAGCAGAAATTAAACAAAAAATAAATTACGCTATACTTTAATTGCGATAAAAATTGAAAGTGAAACTACAAGAAAGATGCTAGAAACACAAATAGAATATTTATCACATGACTTTCGGGTATTTCACTTTTATGACCAACCTAAACGTAACAAAAATCAATTCACACATCGAACT
>CAZOEM010000395.1:0-3413 GCA_964578735.1 uncultured Halobacteria archaeon
TTTGCTATTTTTTTACTATTTTTGTAAAAATGTCACTTGGTCAATACTGCATCCTACATCATTACCGTTGATTATGTTATTAGCACAATTATGAACAAGAATTATACCAGAGCCATCAGATCCTTTTATGTTATTGTTTAAGACACTATTGCTAGTAGAATTCCAATCTAGATGCACGCCCACATAAGAGTTTGAGTAGATAGTGTTATTCGGAATTAAATTATCAGAGCCCTCATTAATTGAAATACCCCAGTTATTGTTGTAAATCAGGCAACGGGTTATTAGGTTATAGTTGGAATTAGAACCAAGTTCGATGCCGACATAGTTGTTTGATACGATATTAGCGGTTATATTGCAGTAATTAGCACCGTTCAAACTTATACCATCGCAATGAATTGAAGAGTTGGTAACAGTAAACCCACTTATATGTTACATAATCTGCGGTTACCGCAAACACATGATCACTTGAACTTGCTGCCTGGACGGTAGTATAAGCAGCGCCGTTCTCTGATTGTATCGTCAATCGCTTGTTCACCTCCACGTTCTCGTTGTATGTTCCATCACGCACGATAATCGTTTCTCCAGCGGATACGTTATCCACTGCCCATTGAATCTTCGCATAATCGTCAGGCACATAAATCGTAGCCGCAGATACGGTGCCAATGAAAGTGCAAAACACCAAAAGACCAAATATATCCAAAAGTATTCCATGTTTTGTATTCATTTTCTTACCCTCTAATTCTTTGTTTTTTGTTTTTGATTTCCATTTTTATTTACACCTTTTTGTCTGCTTGAACGGTTGTTCTCTTTTTCTCCATCGTTTTTTTTGAACCTCGTCCCCTAGGACGATTCATCCCTTTTGATTTCAATATCCGCAGTGCAGTGGCAACTGATGGCTTGTGTTACACGGAACTCTTCGATACTTGAGCGGTATGAAGGGAAACTTCCACGTACCGCACACTCTGCGGTAAAATTTAAGGGTATAGAGATTTCACGAGAAAATTTGAGAGTGTCCCTTTGACATTTTCTTTTACTTTTCCCTCCCTTTTTGAGCCGCCAAATTTTGCGCTTGCGAGTACGCCTTTGCAAGCAAAAGAGCTATTGTTTCTCTTTCATATATACATGCGTTAATAGACAGATTCCGCGCATGGGTATACGCCTTCCGGATCAGTGGTGTTATGGTCATTGAGGTAGGATAAGCACAGTTAAAAGCCAAAGCCTGCGATTTATCATTTGCTTCGCGTAACATATCGCCAATAGTATAGCGAGTTGGATAGTCATACTTTATGTTTGTGGCAAGCGAGAAAGCTGCTCTTGCTGCTTCCGTTACATCCGAAAGGTACTTTGATGTGTCTACATGAAGTACATCAGCCGAGAACAGCGCACTCTCTCCAGAGTCATAAACCGCACACAGGTCTAAACCTTCCGTTATTGGATAGATTTCGAGCTTTGTCAACATGTCTGCAAGCTCAGGCGAAACTATTCCTCCTTCTTCCACTGCTACTTTCCTTTGTTTTACTATTACTCTCCCGCTATCTATTCCCGATGGGATGCCCAAATTCTGCAGTGCCCCTACTACCGGCCCGGGCCTAAGCGACGTAGGTCCCTCCTCTATTACAATATCCTGGGGCGCAACCGCACCTGCTTTTATTGGCGCTGGTATCTTACCCTTTTCCAGTACTTTATACAATTCAAAAGCATCTAAATCGGTAAATATCAACGCCATCTGGTCGTCAATAAAATCTACCATCTCATTCATTCCACTTTCACCGAAGGAACGGGAGATCATGCTATTCTTCGATACTCTCAACAATGCCTTTTCCCGGAACTCCTTTCTTATCCGCTGTAGTTGCTTAGAACCTAATCCCCGTATCTTCGCTAATCCTATGGTACCATGCGAGTCAAGCAAACTAGTTAGGCTCTCAACCTGCTCTTCCTTCCATTTCCTAGCTCGCTTTACCTTCTTTTTCATCTTTACGCCACCTTCACTGAATGACCCATTGTTGTTTTCATGTAAACAGAGGCTATATTTTGCCAACCCCGCTCCAAACGCGATTCTATTGACTTTATCACTGCAGCGGCATTCTCTGCTATGTCCTTCGCATCCATGTTCTTACGACCGATATTCACCCATAGCGTTGTGGTCTTTGACCGCACTCGAGCTATCTTCTCCAATCGCGTCAATATTTGTACAGGGTCCGCGCCAGGGGGAATAGCTTCGGGCATTTTACCTCTAGGACCCAAAATCGTGCCCAAGCTCTTACCCACAAGCGCCATAAGGGCAGATTCGGCGATAAAGTAATCGCATCTGTTCACTAGTGCCCTCGCTTTTTTCTTATCCATCCGCTTCAGCTCTTCCGGGTCTATCACTTCAGCACCTGCCTCTTTCGCTTTCATCGCTGTCTCACCGGAAGCGATTGCGCCTATCTTCAACTCCTTGAACTTTTTTGGTAACACTATGTCAACATTAATCCGGTTCTTCGGCTGTTTTAGATCAACATTCTTCAAATTTATGCTGAGGTCTACACTTTCAACAAACCCACGCTCTTTTGAACCCAATACATTCCCCACAGCCTCTAATATCTCTTCAGCTTCCATCTTTTGCTAGCTCCTCATCATACATGCCTTCTTCTATATCCTTCTGTATCTCTTTCGCCGCCTTCCCTTCCACTTTCAGACGCATAGAACCACAAGTGCCAATTAGCTCTTTAATAGCACTTTTAAAAGACGATGCTAACATACCTTCTTTCTTCTTCTTCGCTATCTCTTTTAGTTGCTCTAGCGTTATATCGCCGTTATAATCAGTGGTGGAGTCAGTTTGTGCCTTCTCGATCCCTAATTCTTTCTTTAATAATGCGGATGTCGGCGGTATGCCTACAGCTATGTCGACCTTTCCCGCGTCTACGGTTATCTTTACCGGGACTTCCATCCCTGCATAAGCCTTCGTGTGCTCATTTATAGATTCTACTACCTCCTTTATCTTTACGCCAAGTGGACCTAAGGCGGGACCTAACGGAGGCCCCGGACTCGCTTTTCCGCCTTCTACTAAAACTTCAACTACGGTCATCTTTTTTCTCGCTTCGTGTTAACTTTAATCTCTTCCTCCTTTTTATAATGTGGTACTAGGATAAATAAAAACCTATGGGCGTAAACATACGAGGAATAATAGAGTCAAAAGGGACGAGTTTGGAAGCTCTATCCGGCAAAATCGTTGCAGTTGATGCTTATAATACGCTTTACCAGTTCCTGAGCATCATTCGCCAGCCCGATGGTACGCCGCTAACTGATTCTTCTGGTAGAACAACCTCTCATCTTTCCGGGCTGATATATCGCACAACGAATTTAATGGAGGCGGGACTAAAGCTGGTATTCGTTTTCGATGGTAAACCCTCAGAGCTAAAAGCGGAGGTTAT
>CAZOEM010000396.1:0-3412 GCA_964578735.1 uncultured Halobacteria archaeon
ACCTTTGTAGGACATTCTCTATTTGTCAATGCGGTCTGTTTTAGTAGAGATGATAAATACGCACTCAGCGGCTCTGAGGATGACACGTTAATATTATGGGATGTGAAAAGCGGAAAAGCGATACGTACCTTTAAAGGGCATTCTGGTGGTGTCAAAGCGGTCTGTTTTAGTAGAGATGATAGATACGCACTCAGTGGCTCTTATGATGATACGCTAATATTATGGGATGTGAAAAGCGGAGAGATACTTCAGCGTCTCTATGTGAAAAGCTCTGTACATTGCCTATCTATGATAGGAACGAAAGTGGTATATGGAGATGCCGCCGGTTTGGTACGGTTCTTTGAACTTATAGGATAATAATCTCTGGTTCATGAAACAGAATTTATTCCTCGTACTGATAAGCATAATTTAAAAAGCATATCTATCCAACATCTAAGATAAAGAAGGTAAAACTCATGGAAAAGGAAGAGTATGGGGACAATTTTCAGGAACATCTATTAGAGCAATACAAATTATATGTAGAAATGGCGGATAGGATAAGCAGTAGGAGAATTCAGGCAAATCGATTTTATGTTGCATTACTTTCTGGTTTGCTTGCTTTACTCTCGTTATTGGTGAATAGAAATGTCTTCGGCAACGTTTTGAATGTATGTTTTATGGCAGTTGGTATTTTAGGTATAGCATTGTGTATTTTATGGTATGTTAACATTCACTCTTATAGGCAACTCAATTCAGGCAAGTTTCAAGTAATACACGAAATGGAACTTCATTTACCCTTTCCCGCTTACAAGAGAGAATGGGAAATTTTGGGAAAAGGAAAAGAAAGTGAAAAATACAGGAAATTAACAAGTGTTGAACGTTATGTGGCTTTCATATTCTCGATCCCTTATTTTGTACTGATAATATATTCTTTGTACATGTTGGCAAATTGCGGAAATTGAAATCCCTACTCACAACATCACTTAACAGCGTGTTTGCAGAAGGGAGGATATAACATGAGCAAACAACAAAAGTCGAAATGGAAGACCGTTTTCTTGTCATACAATTTCAGTAGCTAACACTTTCCCATTCTGACCTCTTTACAGAATTTTTTATTACCATGGACGTGTCACATTAGAGTGAATTCATGTTACGATTGGCTCCTCTTTTTGGCTGTGTGTATCTTTCATATTGGCGTCCATTCACTTGCATATTATCAGCTATCAACATCGTGTATTATAACGACTTAAACGGGTTTTTTCGGCGATAAATAGCCATAGCTCACGCTATCCTTGAAACAACAACCTTTCTTCTTCATTCCTTTCCCCTGCTTATTATCCCTCAACCGTAGCCATATGTAGATATATTCCAGGCGTCGTAAAACGGTTTGATCAATCTCAGAAGGAACGCCTTGAGTTGCTCCAGGGTTGCATGTATGATATGCCGGCAGAAATCCCTAAGACCGCTGAGGAAAAGCCCAACAACTCGATTCTTGCCCTTCGGTGGTTTTTGGACTTCGCCTTCCTTCTCTTTCCTTTCACCCTCAAACACACATAGGACATACGCAAATGCCATTAGAATCAGCATCGTTTCAATGCGCTTTGGGTCGGTTATCCTGCTCTTCTCGATGTCAAAGGCGTTGCTTTTCCAGTCCTTATGCATTGGTTCGATGCCAAATCGCAGTCCGTAGAGCATGTCCGCCCTTGAAGTATCAGAGTCGCTAAGCGTGGTCATAACCACCAAAGGCTCATCGTAATCGGTTCCCCAGGTTAAGAGGACGTTCATCTCGAATTCGCTATCTCGTGTCACCACCTGGTTGTACAGGGTAGTGTGATCGCCTTTTCTCATCCCCTTCACTATCTCGGCTATCTTTGTCTCGGGCATGCCTTCACCTTTGAGATACATGCTGGCTTTCAGACGCAGGGTCGAATCGCCCTCATAAGTCGTCTTCAGCCATTCTGCGAGCTTTGGACTGGCAAATTCGCGATCCGCAACCACGTGTATGGGTGCAGAAATCCAATCCATCTGCTGCAGCGCGTCTATCACCGGGGCTAGTACTTGCTTCCAGTGCTCAAACGAGGAGTTTCCTTTGCAATCTCGGACAATCCAGAAGAAGGGGATCGCCCTTCCCTTGTAGCTGAGAGCAACGGTGAGAATATTAATCCATTTACCCCGCTTCTTCCACTCCGTCCTGTCCATTGTCAGCACGATTTCATCTAACCTTGACAATATAGGTCGTAGCAGGCGAATCAACGGTATAAGCGTTATTGTTGGTGAAATCCTGTCGTTGGAGAGGAAGCGACGAATTCGCTGCATGCGAACCAGTAAATTGGTGCCGTCGAATGGCATCGCATTCGCGAGTGATACGAGATTTGCTTTCGCACCACCTAACAGACAGACGGTCAAAGTCGCCAGCATCCTAATCTGCGGCCTATATAGCTCTAATTCTGTTTTCTCAAATAGTCTCAGCAAGAAATCCTTTGAATATTTGATTGTTTCCATTCGAGGAACTGAAGCATACAGAAAAATATTTCTTCCTGCTGGAGACTTTCTGGCTAGACGCCGACTGGGAAAAGCTCAATGTAGAATATCTCTGGCAGTCACCTTTGTATACCGTTCCTGAGGTTTTGGAATATCTGAGTGAGTGTCAGCCAGGGGGAGAAATACGACTAAAAGGCGAGGATGCTTCTGATATGGCTCAGATGTTATTTAGTTGGAACTACTTTTTGCTCTATTTTTCCTACTTCGGCTTCTGGGAGGTAACCCGAGATACAGCCCTCCTGGATTTACACAAACGTTTTTTCAGTGCAGAATCAATAACACCTTCTACTTTTGGGGTGACTTTAACAAGGGTCTTAAGTGAAACAAGGGATTTATTTTCCTGGAATTTGCCAAATCGTCGTAAAGACGGCGAATGGGGAGCTATACCTGGATCTCCGTTCCCTGGCGAAGACTCATTAGCCCTTTTTGAGCTGGAACAAGAGCGCAAAAAGTCAAATGCAGCCATCAAGGAAGATAAAGGAAGACCAGGTGAACCTTTCTTCCTGCCCTTCGTTCCACTTTTTCCCGCGGGAGAATTGCAAAAAACGCTTCCACGTGAAGGAGTGAAATTTGTGGATGGGACCTATGTTTTCAAAGTAGCTCTGGCTAAAAAGTTTTGGCGGCGAATAGAGATATCGGCTGACAATACTCTGCTTGAGCTTCATAGTGCTATCCAGAAAGCTTACAATTTCGATGATGACCATCTTTATTCCTTTTTTATGGACGGCAAAGCATGGTCGCATGAAAGCTTTACTTCCCCTTATGACGAAGAAGGCCCATGGGTAGATGATGTTCGTATCGGCGAGTTAGGGTTATTTATAGGGCAGAACATCCTTTATCCCTTTGATTACGGCACGGAATGGCATTTCCAAGTTGAATTAGAAGAGATACG
>CAZOEM010000397.1:0-3408 GCA_964578735.1 uncultured Halobacteria archaeon
AAAATCATTGGAAAATGATATAGTTCTGGTAAATTAATATTCGTGAGTTCCCTAAAGAGAACTGAGGTAAATGTTGTTGTAAAAATGAAGTAGTGGAGGTGCTTTTGATTGTTTATAAAATAAATCACATAAATGGAGGAGTGTTGCATGCAAATAATTGAAGAGGTGGCGAAGTCTCTTAAATAGATCGGGGCAAAGATTTGATTTAGTTGGGATTACCGTGGTTGGTGCAAAGGAATATGGAAAAAGTAGCAATTTTAGCAGCTTATAACTTAGAAAATTCTATTGGTGAAATAGTTTGAGCCGAAATACATCATAAACACTGGTTCACTGATACGGAATCAGGGTTTCGAGTTTTTAAAGCGGATAAATTATACGGTTTGGAGCGAAATGCATTTTTAGAGTGTTTGAAGACTGAAGAATGAATAGCTACAGCCAAGAGCTCGATGAAGAGTTCATATTGGACATTTTGTGCTCATTTATGGGCTAGACGAGAAAGAGCGCAGAGTAATCTTTTTAGACTTTACGTACGCATCATGATGAAGCATATAAATAACAAGAGTTGAAGCAAATATGAAAATTGCATACAAAGTTTTAAAAGCTTTACTAAAGAAAGAAAGCCATGGGCATAAAAGAAGAAGCAGTTGGGGAAGCTATCAATCTCGGTTCTGGCAATGAGCACAGGGTAATAGATTTGGCGTAATTGCTCAAAATCTTGTGGATTTTGAGCAATTAATTGCAAAATGCAAATTGAAAAAAGCAAAATATAAAACGGGAATGAAAATTGACTCTTTTGACTTTAAAGCTCCCCTTAACGCCATCTGTTGAACGTTGACTTTTGCACTTTGCATTCTAATTTAAATTTTGCATTATCTGCTCAAAAATCCACAGGTTTTTGAGCAGATACGATTTGGCGAATATGGTGAATGAGCTTGTGAGTAATGAAGCCGGGATAAAATATGTAGAAAGAAGGGATTGGGACGTTAAGCACCGGCTTTTATCTTCTATCGAGAAGGCGAAGAGGTTGTTGGGTTACGAGCCGCAGATGGGATTCGAGAAAGGCTTGAAGAAGGTGCATGCATGGTTATTTGCGGTATTATTATCTCCTGAAAATTAGTGGTTGTATTGTATACGGGGCGGGCAGATAGCAGAAATGACGCTTTATTATAGCTACATACAAAAAAGATGGTGGTGGATTCTAACGCGTGTAAATTAGCAGGTGAGAGCGAACAAATGAATAGTGTATCAAATAATCATAAAGGAGTAGCAGAAATGAAGATACTTGCTGCAATTCCATGTTACAATGAGAGTTTGGCTATCGGAACTGTGGCACTGAAAGCCAGCCGGTATGTGGATGAGGTCCTGGTCGTGGATGACGGGTCTACCGACGATACCGTGGAAGTGGCAGAAGCGGCGGGTGCTACGGTCGTTGCACATGAAGAGAATAAAGGAAAAGGGCGTGCAGTGAAGAACGCGTTGCGATACGCTGTTGAGCACAGCTTTGACGCGCTCGTGTTGCTGGATGGTGATGGTCAGCACGATCCGAACGAGATACCCAAACTGCTTGTGCCGATAACAAACGATGCGGCTGATATTGTTATTGGCTTCAAGTCATTCAGCCAGATGCCTGTTTACAGACGGGTAGGCCAGGCGGTTCTGGACCATGCAACTGGCGGTCCGGTTAAAGATTCACAATGCGGGTTCCGGGCGTTGAATCGGCGTGCGATAGAACTGTTAGCAGGCACGTTATGAAGGACGATTTCGCGGTTGAGTCAGAGATGACAGGGATAGCAAACGATCATGATTTACGGTTTGCGGATGTGCAGATCAACTGCAAATACGGTGATTTTAAAACATCGACAAAGAATCCGGTGTCGCATGGCGTTGGCGTGCTCAACTCTTCTTTGGGATATTATTGCTTAGGGGGTATAATCAGACCAGATACTTCTCGCTTCCGTATGCGATGCTGATAGCGATCTTTATGATCCTTGGTGCGATTGGGCTTTTTATTTTAGGGGTCTGACGCTGAATGTGATTGCGCGGTTGAGAGTGAAAGACGGGAAATGAGACGATGCATAAACCACGAGATTTCACAAGATGGGTGCAGGAAGAGGATGAGGGATACAAGTTTAATAAAGATTAAATTACATATACATATTTATGGAAAGAACAATCTCAATTTCTGGGGATGTTTATGAAGAGCTAATGAAAACGTTTCAGGGGGAGATTAAGGAATGTCAACTACGATTTCAATAGAAATACCGCGTGAAGTGGTCCATGCCGCGCGGATGACGCCTCGGGACCTGAAGCGAGAATTAGCAATTTATCTGTATCAGCAGGGTAGGCTGTCTTTCGGTAAGGCCCGCGAGATGGCTAACATGACCGTGTGGGATTTCCAGCAGCTGCTGGCGAGCAGGGAAATTACCGTTCACTATGACGTGGAAGATTATGAGGAAGATCTGACAACACTGAAGGAACTCGATCGGCTATGAGCGTTGTAAGCAATGCTTCGCCACTTATCAACCTGGCGCGGGTCGGGAAATTGGACTTACTACGCCAGCTATATGGTGAACTGTTTATTCCAGAAGCAGTATGGCATGAAGTGGTCATCGAAGGTGTGGAACAGCCAGGTGCAGATGAAGTGGAGGCTGCCATCTGGATCAAGACACGATCGATCACCAACACGCCCCTAGTATCTGCTTTGCGGCAAGAGCTGGATGCGGGAGAAGCTGAGGCGATTGTCCTCGCATTGGAGACAGAGGCTAAAATGCTCTTGATGGATGAGCGCGTGGGACGGGAAGTCGCCCGGCATTTGGGTCTGCGCTTTACAGGGCTGATTGGAGTCCTTGTAGAAGCCAAACATAATGGGGTGCTGAGTGCGGTCAAGCCTCACTTGGACGCACTGCGCAACGTAGCGGGCTTCCGCATCCGTGATGCACTCTATGCACGCGTCTTGGAAGATGAGGGGGAGGAATCGTGAGTTACAGATCCAAGATTTACGCTTTTGAGTCAAGGATAGACAAAGTTTTTTTAAAAAAGTTTTAAAAACTTGACTAAAGAAACAATGTTTTGATTAAACCCTTTCTTTCAAACTTTAAGAAAGTTTGATTACTTTTTCTTTTAGCACAGGTTTTCTTTTTGGAAAAAAGAAAAAGTGTGAGCACGGCTTTGACGCGCTTGTGTTGCTGGATGGTGATGGGCAACACGATCCGAACGAGATTCCACAACTGCTTGTGCCGTTAATAAAAGATACTGCAGACATTGTTATTGGCTTCAGATCGTTCGGCCAGATGCCCGCATACAGACGCGTAGGCCGGACGGTTCTGGACCACGCAACGGGCGGTCCTGTTAGAGATTCACAATGCGGGTTCCGGGCGTTGAATAGAAAGGCGATAGAGCTGTTGGCCG
>CAZOEM010000398.1:0-3391 GCA_964578735.1 uncultured Halobacteria archaeon
TGTTCTAGGTATTGCTGCGGGTTATATGCTGGAAAAGTACTTGTTATAGTACATTTCATTTAGCTAATGAACGTGCCAGAATATATCCAACGAAAGCTCCGATTCCTGCGGAAATTATAAAATCGTCAAATTTATCCGCTTTTTCTTCACTTAAGTCTTTTTTTAATAACAACTCTAATACATTCGCCTCGTCTTGATTAATTTCGTAGCTTTTCGCTTTATTTAAAAGCGTGGCTAGTTTCTCCCGCTCTTCTTCTGTTAATGGATTCGTTCTCCTGGTAATTCTATCCATAAGCGCAGAAATTCCTTGGCGCACTAGCTCATCTCCTACTTTATTTACTAAAATAGAAATCGCAACAACAGATTTTCTTATTTCACTCACGTCGCTAGTCAGCATACCTATCTTTTTCCCTAAATGGTATGCTGATGCTAAAAGGCCACCTGCTATTGAAAGTCCGGCCAGTGCGATTCCTAGACCCGTGCTCATATCAAGCATTTTATCAGCGTTGTATTAAATATTAAATTGCAGAGCATATAAACATTAGCGTAAGGGAACTCCCTGTAAATAATTTACCAATTTTGATAATTATCATAGACACCGATTTCACAGATTTACACAGACGCTACCCTAAAGTCCTAAAAAATTATTAAGTTTTTACGGGTCAAATAAAAATTTAAAAATCAATACACTACTTTAAATCTGTGTTAATCTGCGTTAATCTGTGTCTTAAAAATCATTGGAAAATTTAGGATACCATTCTGGTAAATTAATATTCGTGAGTTCCCTAAGGGAACTCACGAATAATAATAATGACAATAAGGACAAAAGGTGCATCAACGAATTCGTTGTATCGCAGGGCCCGCATGAAATAATGATAAAGGTTTAAAGGAATATTATAAATCAACTGATAGGTGGGAATTATGAACAGGGTTTCAATCGTAGAGGGAGAAGAACCAGAAGATATGGTATCGGAAGCAATATATCTTTTAGGTGCTATTGATAAGTTTATAAAATCAGGAGATGTTGTTTTCATTAAGCCAAATGTTTGTGGTGGTGTTGTTGGCAAAAGAGGTTCATATACGAGTCCGGAAGTTATCGCTGGATTAATAGAGTTGATAAAGAAGAAATCAAGCCGGATTATCGTTGGAGAGGCTGATTCTGAAATGTATGATGCGGATAGGATGCTTAGCGAGACGGGAATCCGTAGAGCTGCTGAAGATAGCGGTGCAGAAGTAGTGAACCTTAGCAAGGGAGAAATGGTAAGGAAAGTGGTTCCGGATGCGTATATATTAAAAGAATTTGAAATATCGAAAGTAGTAGCGGAAGCGGATAAAATTATCAGTGTTCCGGTGGCTAAAGCACACAGCATCACAGATGTAACATTAAGTTTAAAATGCATGTTTGGGATTCTACCGGAGAAGCATAAGGCGAAATATCATAAGTTAGGGATAAATATGGTGATTACAGACATTGTTAAGGCTTTTCCCCCTCACCTTTCTGTTGTTGATGCGACTGCCGGCATGGAAGGCGAAGGTCCTTTTAAGGGCAATCCAGTCGCGCTTAACTTAATTATATGTGGTGATAACGCCGTTGCTGCGGACAGCGTCACCGCATCTATACTTGGCTATAAACCCGCTAGGATAAAACATCTTGGACTTGCAGCTAAAAACGGACTCGGACCGGTAAATTTGGATGTAATTGATATTAAAGGTGAAAAAGAGACCAAAAGGAAATTCAAAAAGGCACCGGGGGGAATCCGCTTAGGAGGTGAAATTGCCAATATTTTCCGGTCTTTGATTCCGGAAAAGGGGTTGAGCGATTTTTTCCATAATTATTATCTGTCGGCTGTGGATGAGTGGCGAAAAAAGAAAGAGTAATGAAATGTGATGTGTTGGTGGTGGGGGCTGGACCTGCCGGGTCGGTTGCAGCTTTATACAGCGCAAAACATGGACTTAACACCGTCCTTATCGAAAGGAATAATAAGATAGGCGCTCATACAAATACAAGAATCGATTCGTCCCCTGATTTTGGACTCACTGAGATCATAAATGAACTAGGCTTGAAAACAGAAAACCTTGTTTATAACTCAAAATGGCATTCGCCATCCGGAAGTTCATTTACTTTGCACTCGAAAATTGGGGAATATTATTTCAAAAGAGGTTCTGCTTCTGACTCTTTCGAATGTTCAACTGTTTATAATAGCATTAAATATGGCTGTGAGTTTATTTCTGATGCGAATCTTAAGTCGGTAAATAATGACAATAAGGACAAAAGGTGCATCAACAAAGTCGTTGTATCGCAGGGCCCGCATGAAATAATGATAAAGCCAAAAATAATCATTGATGCAACAGGAGTAAACTCGCCTTTTCATACTTTTCTTCGCATTCCTAAACGGGATTACAAGAAAGGAGTGATATTCGGCATGACCGGTAAGGATTTCGTTAATTCTGATACTTCAGAAATTTATTTTGATGCTGCTCTTATTAAAGGGGGCTATTTTTATGTGGTAACGGCTAAAAGCGGGATTTCCTCTGCTGCTGTTGTATTGGATTCAACTAAGCTGAAAAAACCCGTGGATAAATATTTCTATGATTATTTGAGAAGGAACACAGAAGTTGCGGAAAAGATAAAATCGGTTGATGGTCGTTTCTATGGAGAGGCTAACCTGCTCAGATTGCATGAGCATCGGTATCAAAATGTGCTTTTTGCAGGAGATGCCGCCGGGTTGATTGACCCCCTGATGGGATACGGGATGCTGCCAGCGATTGCAAGTGGATATTATGCAGGAAAATACAGTGTTGAGGCAATTAAAGGGGGTTATTATGAAGCGCTAAAAAGATATGAGTGGGAGGTAAAAAAAAGATTTAATAAAAGGATGAGTTACGCATTCCGCAGGATATTTGAATCATTAGATAACAAAGACCTTGATATCCTTATAAAGATGGCAAATGAATTGGGAGATGGAACAGATGTGGATGATTTGATAATTCATCCGTCAATAGCTGGCTTATTTCATGCATTGAGCGTGTTTTTTGAAAACTTACCGAGTAGCGGAAGGTTATTGGCAAAAGGGTTTAAAGGAATATTATAAATCAACTGATAGGTGGAAATTATGAGCAGGGTTTCAATTGTAGAGGGAGAAGAACAAAAAAATATGGCCTTTACGGCAATAGGGCTTTTAGGTGCTATTGATAAGTTTATAAACTCTGGAGATGTTGTTTTCATTACGCCAAATGTTTGTGGTGGTGTTGTTGGCAAAAGAAGTTCATATACGAGTCCGGAAGTTATCTCTGCATTAATAGAGTTGATAAAGAAAAATGTATGCCGGATTGTCATTGGAGAGGCTGATTCTGAAATGTATGATGCGGATAGGATGCTTAGCGAGACGGG
>CAZOEM010000399.1:0-3390 GCA_964578735.1 uncultured Halobacteria archaeon
AGCTGCTTTTGAGGTCACTGTGGATAACCTATTGGCAGCGGCTGTACATGGGGAAACGGATGCGTTGAAAGGTGTCACAGAGAATGTGATTGTGGGCCAACCGATAAAATTAGGAACTGGTGCGATAGAATTAATAGCAAGGAAGTAAATAAAATGGCGAAAACAAAAAGAGGCTCAACTGAGCTCGCAGATGTGAATAGGGAATTACAGAAGGTTGTAAATGGTGGTGAGTTGTTAATAGGGGCGAAGGAGACGGTAAAAGCACTTAGGAGAAAAGAAGCAAAACTTGTCATTTATGCTTCTAATTGTCCTGAAAAGCTGAGGGATAACTTTAATGATGCTGATAGTGGAGAGAGAGAAGAAGTTACCTATTATAAATATCCTGCGAATAGTCTCGAACTAGGACTTGCGTGTGGGAAACCATATTCTATTGCTTCTTTGTGTATCACAGATGCAGGCGAGTCAGAAATTTTACGACTTAGGACCTCTAACGATGAAGTGAAGACAGAAGTTATAAATGCGAACAGGTGATTCAACTGACCGTAAAACTGGACACTGAGGGGATAAGGTACATAGGGATATTCGAGAGTTTCACAGGTGCGGGAGTCAAAGATTGTGTGGTGGATAACGAAGCGAATAAGGTAATAATCGTGGTGAAAAAAGGCGATATGGGTTTAGCTATTGGTAAAGGTGGCTCGAACATAACTAAGGTAAAGAACATGATGAGGAAGGAGATAGAGGTTGTGGAACATTCCACAGACGCAAAGGAATTCATAGAGAATCTGTTCCGTCCTGCTGAAGTAAAGAATGTCGAGCTGCAGACTAATGATAACGGCAAAAGCTGTGCATACGTGGCGGTTCTCACAAAACAGAAGGGTATTGCAATAGGGAAACATGGCGAGCGAATAAAAAAGGTAAAATTACTGGCGAAAAGAAATCTGGGTATAGATGACGTGGTAATAAAATAAAATAAAATAAAATAAATTGAAAAAGAGAATGAGAATAAAATTCTTTGTGGAGTAAAAAGCTATGGGAAGAGGGATACATGCAGCGCGGAAGGTGAAAAAGAGGCGAGAGAAGTTCAGGTGGGCGAGTCCGGACTATGTACGAAGAGCGTTTAAATCTTCTAAAAAGAGAGACCCTTTAGAAGGATCGCACATGTGCCGGGCTATCGTCCTGGAGAAAGTAGGAATAGAAGCGAAACAGCCGAACTCGGCGATAAGGAAATGTGTTCGTGTACAGTTAATAAAAAATGGTAAGCAGGTGACTTCTTTTTGTCCTGGTGACGGTGCAATAAAGTTTATAGACGAGCATGATGAGGTATTGATAGAGGGGATAGGCGGTAGTAAAGGCAGATCGTATGGTGACCTCTCAGGTGTAAGGTATAAAGTGGTAGCGGTAAATGATATTTCATTACGCGAATTGGTAAAAGGCAGAAAGGAGAAGATTCTGAGGTGATTGTAATGCAAACAGAGCTGCATTTTGATAAGGTATTTGATGAATGGCCTATTTCAGATGTGCAGATAGTGGACATAGGCATAGAGAGGCATATAAATCTCCAGCCTGTGTCTGCACTGCATACTGGAGGGAGACATGCGAAACAGTCATACGAGTCGAAGGTCTGCGTGGTAGAACTACTTATTAACAAATTAATGCGAATGAAAAAGAACACGGGACAGAAGCAAAAAACGTACAAAATTGTTAAAAATGCCTTTGAGTTGGTATACCAGGATACAGAAAAGAATCCTGTTCAGGTGTTCGTGGATGCGATCCGGAATGCGGGCCCGATGGAGGAAACGATCAGGTTGAGATTTGGGGGCATATTAGTGCCCAAAGCGGTAGACGTGTCATCGCAAAGGCGAGTAGAGCATGCGCTTCGGTTCATTGTGCAAGGCACGCAGAAATGCGCGTTCAAGAGTAAGAGGAGTATGGCGCGGTGTCTTGCTGATGAGCTAATAGCGGCTTCTCGTAATGCTAAGTGCCACTCGACAGGTAAGAAGGAGGAAAAAGAGCGGATAGCAAGGGCGGCGAGGTAAAAGACGTAGCTTTTATAATCGCAAGATTACTATGAAGTACTTTTTGGGTGAATATGTTGTATCCTTTTTATATAAGAAAGGGATATAGATATTCAAGTGATGTGGCAATGAAGCGACTTTTCTATTATAGAAAGCGATTTTTTTGCGGCATCACGAAATAAGAAATAAAAAGAACGGAGGATTTGTAAGTTATGAGTGGAGAAAGAAGGGATATAAATGCCCCCTTAAACGTTGGAGATAGCTACGACGTATCGATAGAGGATGTAGGAAGAGAAGGGGATGGAATAGCGCGTGTAGAAGGTTTTGTGGTCTTTGTGCCAAACACGAAGAAAGGAGATAATGTAAAAATAAGGATATCGAAAGTATCGAGGAGAGTTGGATTTGGAGAAGTAATTACGGAGTGAGAGTTCCTTATGCTTCTAGGATATACTAGATCTCAAAGCTATGGATTTCCATAGTTTTCTCTCTTTTATTTTTTTATTCAATTATGTAAACCGCATTTGCTTCTCATCAACAGCACCCAAATTTGAGATTCGAACGCCGATCAATCTTTTTTTCTTCGGTTTTGCATTGTTCAATTCAGTCATTAGTTCATTTGCTGTTCTCTTTAGTGTGTTCAAATCACAATGGTATGTTTTAAGCGTCTTAGCACGCGTAGCTATAGTGAAATCGTCAAACTTGACCTTTATCGAGACAGTTTTGAAAACAAATCCGGCATCAGTCATCGCATTATAGACCTCTTCCGCCAACACGTCCACGCACTTAGTTAAAACAGAAAAGACGCTCGTGTCATCTGCGAACGTTCGCTCTCGACTCAAAGACTTCCTCACCCATTTTTCTTCCACTTCGCTTTTGTCTATCCCGTTTGCAACCAGATGTAGTCTTTTGCCTGACTGACCAATAGCAGCCACGAGTTTTTGTACGTCACCGCTTGCAAGCTGACCTATCTGTTCGATACCCATAATGCGTAAGATTTTATCGGTCTTTGGACCCACGCCCGGGATAGTTTTCACATCTAAGGGAGCTAAGAAAGCTTTTGCTTCTTCTACTATCGTTAGACCATCAGGCTTCACGAAATCCGATGCTATCTTCGCTATTGTTTTATTTGGGGCGATGCCAATAGAACACGTCAATCCTTCTTCCTCCTGTATCGTTTTCTTTATCCGCGTCGCATATTCTCGCGCATCGTTCCAATCGTCTACTTTTGTACTGACATCAAGAAACGCCTCGTCAATGCTTACTTGTTCCATTTTATCGGCGTATTGCCTCAGAATATCCATTATTTCGCCTGACACATGTTTGTACAGCGGCATATTTACCGGTAGAAACTTAGCATCAGGGCAAAGCGTATATG
>CAZOEM010000400.1:0-3365 GCA_964578735.1 uncultured Halobacteria archaeon
ATGTAATTATAACTGTAATATATAGCATGGGGTCGTGGCCTAGTTTGGAAGGGCAGCGGGCTCCAGACTCGCCGATCGTGTGTTCGAATCGCACCGGCCCCATTAGTGATAGGATGGCAAAGCAGAAGAAGCCTAAAGGTAGGGGTAAGGGACCCCAGAGGAAAGAGGAAATCGAGGAACGGGAGGAAACCCTTGATTACATGTCCACCGAAGAGTTGGTAGAGCACATGGTATCATTGGGCTTAAATGTTACAGAAGAGCTCGCGTTGGAGCTAGCGAAACGAGAGGATGCTATAGCGCCATTGAAGGAGTTTGCAAGTGACGAGACACTCGAATCTTTTGTCCGAGGTGCGACTACAACGGCATTGAACGTTATCGCGCACAGGTACCCTGCACACCAGGAAGAGATTTTAAACCATTTCCGTATGCTTTTGGCAGATACATACGATGCAGTTTTTGGTACGTTGTTGATTTGCGAAATCTTATCTTTCGGAGACCGGAGCGTGCTGGATGTGGTGTATTCCGCTTTTGATGAGGGCTGGGTTGATACATTCCTGATAGGCATTGACGATGTAGAAGATATGCTTAATGATGAAAAACAGGAATATATGATGTTTATGGAAAAAGAGCCATTAGACCACTTCTCAAAGGCGAATATTTACCATCTCATGGAGGCGAATCCTCCGGAAGAAGAGGCGGCATGAACGCTGGATACTACCACTACCCTATCATACTACAGGAAAACGCATCTGGAGATCGTAGATAGCTTTTACCGGTAACCGCCACGAGGCGAAGACCGAAGCGATGTACTTGCAATATTCGATGCGATCCTAATAATGTAGGTAAGTATACCTGTTTTGACTTGTAGGGTATATGACCCTGTGGTAAATTCTACATCCGTCTTTTTTGTACCGGTGAGCACCAGCGTCAACGTATCGTTGGTATCGGCAACAAGTCCCGCAACATCTGCCCGGCGAAACTTGGCGACTAAGTCACCACAGAGATCAGCAAAGCCGCTATAGGCAACAGGGCATTGTCCCCACCCGATCTCATCAGTTTCACCGGCTTGTCAATATCCAAGTCCGTGAAATCAATTCCTGCATGCACGGTTACGCATTTAGACACTACTTTATCGAGGTTGATAGTATTGGGTGCGATACGAATCGAGATATGTGTAAATCTGCGTCCTAAATTAAATAGGTAGAGGTTATACGTTATATACAATAACAAAGATAAGGTATACAAAAGGTGATGCAAAAAGTATGAAAAGAAGCAGTTTGATAGCTATATCTATTATAGTGATTATAATTAATTTTCAATTGATGTCCCGTTTGAGGAAACGAGAGCGGTATAGTGCAATTGTAAAAAGCAGGGTGCAAATTGAAAAATGTCAAAAGAGAAAAAAAAGATAAAAATTGAAATAAAAGCAAAAGACGTAAAAAATGTTCCCGTTATGTTGGCAGTTGATATTTTTCAAAGCATCCAAAATATTATTTATAGCATAGGCGATCATTTGAAAGGCAATCCGCCTCGACCTAAAGGCGATTTTCCAACGGAAATAAAAAAAGATTGTAGTTTAGTATTTTCAGATATAGAATTAGGAAGTATATCCGCGGAATTACAAATATCAGAAGTTCAAGAAGGATTGCCTGATATGCTAACCTATGGAGAACAGGCACTTGAAAAAACTAATGATATAATTGAAACAATAGCTATTGAAGACAAACCGGAAGGACATTTATTGACACTAATAAATAACAGGAAAAGATTAGATAGAATAATCAGAGAGTTAGATCCAATTTGGCCCGATGAAAATTCAAATTATGGTATTTCATTTTCATATAGTGGGAAAAAGCGTGATTTTTATCCACGTAGAAAGCCAATAATTAAAGCACTATTATATCGTCCAAGAGAAGAATATGAGAAGGTTCTTCAAGGTAGAATAATTGAATTTCGAGTGGATCAGAAACGACAATTTGAAATAGATACATTCGAAGGAATTGTAAAAGGAAAATACTCATCTGAAATAGAAGATTATATAATTCGTCACATAGGGGAGTTAGTACAAGCGAGGGGTGTAATGTCAATTGTAAATAAACAGTATGTTTTTAGTATTAACGATGAGAATGCACTAGAACAAATAAGTACGTTTCCAATACGAAATTTTTTAGTGAAAGATGAGTTAATGACTTTTGAGCAACCAATAAATGTTGATGTGGAATTTGAGAATGAACAATATATTTTTTCAGAAGAGCCACTTAAACTTTTAGTCGTTGCCAAAACGATTGAAGAGGGTATAACGGGAATTAAAGAGGAATTGACGAGTATATGGGAGGATTATATACTTGCTAACGAACAAGAGTTGAATGGCGATGCTATCAAATTTAAAAAATATCTGTTATCATTAATAAAGGGGAGAGATTAATTGTCAACATACAAAACCCGAGTTATTGAAAATGCTTTAAGTCAAAAAGGATTTAAAAAGAAAGAATCACATCACAAAAAATATACGTTATATATAAATGGAAAACGAACATCAATATACACGTTTGTTTCTCATGGAACGAAAGAATATGGAGATATTCTCTTAAACAAAATGAAGAATCAATTACATATTTCGAGGGAAGAATTAAATGACTTAATTGATTGTCCTTTAAAGCACGAGGATTTAGTAAGAATTTTAGCAAATAAAAAGGAAATATGAAGCCCCAATGCCCTGAGAGTAGGGCGGCGTAATCAAGGCGTGGGCAAGAATCATTTTGAAGGACTTGTGAAGAGCCTGATACCTGATGATTTCGGTAAGAGGTGTGTGCTCAGGAATCTGAACATTGCGGGTCTTCTTCACCGGGTGAAGTATATCGAGAAGATGGGAACTGGCATTAATAAATTTTCAAACGTGCGATAGTTTTTTATAATATCATCCACCTTAAATAAACACATGTTAAGCTAAAGTGCTGCAGGAATGGATGAACTCCATGAGCTGTTGCGAAACGCTCGTTTTTGCACTAAGCTAAATAAGAAGAAGAATTGAAAATGGCGAGGGATGAGAAACAAACCAGAATCGAACTGATAAATCCCGCTCTACACGAGAGTGGTTGGACCGATGCACTGATACGTGAAGAAAGAACCCCTGGCGGTGCTGACATTATTGATGGAAAGCCCAGAAAACGAAGAGGTAGAACCGACTATCTGCTTTGCATCCCGGTAATAGAAGGAAAACCGCCATTGCCTATTGCAGTACTTGAAGCGAAAGCAGAGGACAAATTACCCTCTCTCGGAATACAACAGGCGAAGAATTATATGAAAAAGTTTAGGCTCTTTGGTAATTTACGTGGAACATATCGCCCTGATAATTCAAGCAAATA
>CAZOEM010000401.1:0-2720 GCA_964578735.1 uncultured Halobacteria archaeon
ACAACATCTGTTTTTGCAAATATACCGTTATCTTGGTATGTTTAAATAGAATAGATTTACAAATCTCCTTAACCGAACACCCATGGATATAGCTCAACTGCACTACATCTTTTGCTAGTTTCGCTCTCTTCGATCATGGAATTTGAGTACGTCAGATTTGAGCTAAGAAAAGGTAGCGCTTCGAAATTTACTGTTGAGACGCTATCTACAGTGTAACAACATTGTGTGAGAAATACACCAACTTGGTGTAGAGGAAGGATAGATGAAAGAAAAAGCAATACACGTCATCTGGCCTGGCATCAAAGCGCTAAAAGAAGGGGAATGTGGAGAAGTACCGGGAACGCAAAGGGGTGATGAATATGTCAACACTTTTCGCAGTTCTACAAATGTATAATTCATCTTGGATCTGGGTCATGAGCTCTGGTGGATCCGCAGGCCTTGGAGCTCATGAGTTGACCTTATTGTATAAATATTCCCGGAAGTGCTCGAGTTCCACGGATGGAAGTCAGCTACGGCATGAAAAGTTTTGTAAAGTGCTGCTAACGTTTCCAACATAAAAGAAGTTTTTGCGAAGCAAAAATTTGGGTGAGTGCCGTAGGGCACGAACCTTTTATGCAGTGTTAGGCGAAGTTCTCTGCAGAATGAATATTTGTAGGTTGTTTTCTCTTTATTCATTTCTCTCACTGCTGTCGAACGAAGTCATGCCGAATTATCAAGGGGTCTACTTTTAGAAATTTTCTCTGAGGATCAAATCCAAGTAACCCTGCCACAATAAAACTCATATTGTGCGTCTTGGTATATTTATGTAGTGATAGAATGAAATGTTGAGATGGCATAAAGTAGGTGGCTAATACTGGAATTTCTACGGTAATATTTTTTTCAAATTTTGTTTTTAATACGAATATCCACATTGAACGTTGATCTCTACGATCACCAAATACTTTCATAATAAAAGAAATTACTTCTGCCTTATTAATTTCCTCTCCATTAATATCAAATATCCTAAAAGGTCCCAAAACATGTCCGTACCTTTTAATTTCAGGCAGGACCTTTGGTGTGTTGTACAAGTCAATTACAGAAAACTCCCCCAAACTTCGATAATAATCCCCAATAAATTTCATTTTGTTCTCATTGCTTAATTTTCCAATAACCTTTTCTGTAGCATCCTTAATACTACCTCTTTTCATACTACCTTTAATTCCGCCAATACCTATCATCGCAAGCAAACCCCCAAGTTTTGTGCCTATTGTAGTCTCCTGTTCTTTTGATTGTTTAATTTCTTTTTCAACTATTTCAATTATATTTCCCTTGATTTTACTCAGAAGGTCATCAATTTTTTCTTGATTTCGATAAATAATTGATGAGTAGTCAACAACGCGTTTTTTTGAATTTACCATTTGAAGCCTCCAATCGAGTTTTATTTTGTTTTTTATTTATTAATCAAATGTTAAAAAGAATTTCGTATAACTCGGGTATATCCAAACTCGAGTTCGCATATACTTCCATTTTGACATTATATCCGAAGTTTACTTCGCATATACCTCCCTTTAGTTGAACCTTCCATCACATTTCCCCTCCGCCTCAACTAGGTAATTGTACTGTATTCTTTATCCCATATAAATTCATCCTTCCCACTCGCGACAATCAAACTCAGAAGGTGGAATATACATAACCCCCGCATATCCCTCTTCCACCATCTTCTCATTTAGATTTGTCTCATTAACATAAACAACTGCCAATATCCTATAATACGGGTCATATTGCTTCTCATCATCCACATCGAGTTTAACCTCTTCCCACATGCACGTTTCATTCAGAAACTCTTTCGCTTCTTCATATCCTTCCTCGCCTATCTCAGGTGCATTAAGCCCCACTAATCTTACCCTTTGGACCCCGCAAATGTTGAAATGAATGTCAACTGTATCGCCATCAACTACGTTCTTAACGTATCCGCTCCATAGCTTACCCTTCTCTAAGTCAGTAACGCCAAAAGTCCACCCTGAGTTATTACGCATCCAATATCTGTTATCGCTCTCGTTATCGTTTACAACGGGGGTTCTATCAACTACTTCGCCAACTGCATCTCTCAGGATTAATGATTCGTTGTTGTTGTCAATCCCGCGATAAGAAGGGCTAAAAGTAATATAGGCGCCAGGGTAAAGGGTAGTGCCTTAGGCTATCCATACAGTTACTGTTGAGCCATTAGAGGTTTCTAAAGTCCAGTTTCCTATGTCCACGCTTTTGTTGGTGGGGTTGTGAATGGTGACCCATTCGTTACCTTTATCGAGTCCCGCTGGGTTTTGATCGAAGGCATAAATTATTTCTACATTAGAAGAGGCGGATAAGATGGTTGAGGTTGCTAATGCTATCCCCGCGAATAGAAGCACCAAAGCGAGTCCAATTAATATCCACGGCTTTTTGCTCATTCTTTCGAAAAGGATAGATAAGACAACGTTTGTGGGAGGGATAAAGGGGAGGATCTTAACTAGTATAGTGCATCTTCAACACCCTTGCGGAATCCCTCTTGGTATTCCTCTGACTCAAAGGCAGTGCACTGTTCATCTACAATTGTTTCAATCTCCGAAAGAACACTTCCAATAAGTTCTCCTAGCGCAGTGTCCGCTTTCCCATGTTCTCTCGCTTCTCTTCCAGCCTCAAGTCCGTCCTGATACCCTCTCTCATAATCATCAGACATGATTTAACCCCTCATTATATAATTA
>CAZOEM010000401.1:2730-3353 GCA_964578735.1 uncultured Halobacteria archaeon
TTAACCTTTAAGGTTCATTAAATATATAAATAGTTGGGAGAAAATCATAGTCCCTTATCTATCTCATTCTGCCTCTAAAGTCACCTTATTTTCAACTTTAGTAGCAAAGCCTATCAAGACCTTATCTGAAAGCGATGAAGGCGAAAAGCGAGGTGATATGAAATAAACTTTGAGAAGGGTAGGTTCTTCCTTCTTTTGGAGGTAAAAAGTGGTAACAAAAGGTTACCACTATTGCTACTAATTGGAATAATACCTGTACTAATATAGATTCTATTTTATTGCTTTTCCAAAGTTGTTCTTCCATAATCTCTATTTTAACTGCCATTCTAATTATCTCTATTTCTCTATAATCTATGTCTACTTTAGCTACTTTTTTTTGCAGCTCAACATTTTTTCACTCTTTCTACGTATATCAAGTTAGATACTTTTATTTTTTCTTCTAGTATTTCCCTCTTAGCTACCTTTTTTTTGGAGTCATTTTTTTACCCCTATTTATCTTTACGAGATAGGCATATTTATTATTTTCGGTTTGTTACCCTATATGATAGCAAGCATTATCAACACAGAAGACACCAAAATCCAGGGTAGTTTCCTATAACACAGTAAATTATCGTTTTCTATTT
>CAZOEM010000402.1:0-3349 GCA_964578735.1 uncultured Halobacteria archaeon
GTCCATTATGGTGTGCGATGAGAAGCTTTTGGCGCCTGAGATGGAGGTGGGGGACGGGAGACGGGAGACGGGAGACGGGAGACGGGAGACGGGAGACGGGAGAGGGGAGAGGGGAGAGGGGAGAAGGGGAGAAAGGATAGAGGAAATAGAAGAGTTGCTTGAAATGGTAGAACGGGAAAGGGGGAAGATAGTGGTGTTTAGTACAGAGTTCGAGCCGGGAAAGAGGCTTAAAGGGCTGGGGGGGGTTGCTGCACTGTTGAGGTTTCCGATTTAATTGAAAATTCCCGCTAAAGAAGACATGAAAAAACCGAAAAGTTTTTAAGGTGAAAAGGCATACATCATCCATAACATAATCTAAAAAGAAGGGATAACCATGGAGAAGAAAATCTTTCTACTGCTGTTTTGTGTTCTGGTTGCATTTTCTGTATCTGTGGGTATGGCGAGTGCGAAGACATGGCATGTTGATGATGACTTCGCAGAATATCCAGCCGCAGATTTTTCGTCTATACAAGATGCAATAGATGCCGCTGATCCAGGCGACTCTGTCTATGTTTATAACGGGACTTATTATGAGGGTCCGATCGTGAACAAATCGTTGAGATTAATAGGTAAGAGCATAGGTTCTGTTATACACGGTGCGTGGTACGGAGATTGTGTTAAGATCACGAGTCCTGATGTTTCTATTGAGGGGTTTACGATAAAAGGCAGTGCTGAAGATGCATCTGCAATCATCGTGATGGCAAATAACAGCACAATCGCAAATAATACCATAAGCGAGAGTGGCTATGGCATATACGTAAAAAGCGCTAATAACACAATAAGGGACAATAATGTGACCAATAACAGTATAAATGATGTTTACTTAGGAGAAGGATTTAATACCATAGTGAATAACTTTATTGGGAATATTCTAATTCATTCTGCTAACAATAACATAGCAAATAACGCAATAAAGGAAAAATTTCTGCTTGAAAGAGCAACTTGTCACAATGAAATAGCAGATAACATCATGGAGGTCGGCATTGAGCTTAAAAAGTCTAATCATAACAGTGTAGTGAATAATACCCTTGATTACATTAGTTTGAGTGATTCTAACTACAACAAGATAGAGAATAATAATGTGAAAGGAGGCATTGATCTTAAAGGACCCGGATCCAATTACAATAAAATAATAAATACCACAACTAAATATATCAACTTAAAAGGTAGTTCTAATAACAACATAATAAATAACACCATTAGTCAAAACAATGGCGATGGTATTCTTACGGATCGCGCTCGGGGGGGATGCATAGAACACGGATACATAATTGATACGGTTCAGCGGATTCGTTATTGGGGTTGTGTCAAATGGAAATACTACTATTCCACCAACAACGAAATAACAGGCAACGTCATAAACTCAAGCGTGGGTAACGGTATTTATCTTAGTGCAAAATCCAAAAATACAAGAATAGTAAATAACACTATTCACTCGAACAAGAGAATAGGTATTTATGTCTACGAATCGTCTGATGTTGAGATAACGAGTAACACAATTGATTTTAATCAACAAGACGGGATTTTCCTTTCCGAGTCCGCCGACAGCAGAATAACAAACAACACCATTAATTCAAACAACGGTACTGGAATTAAACTCCAATCTTCCGGCAATATAATTATGGCAAACAACGATTTATCTGGAAATAGATACAATTTTGGTGTGTCCGGGAATGAACTTTCTCATTATGTTCATAGCATAGATACAAGCAACAATATAGAAGGAAAGTCAATCTGTTACTTAGTAACTGAAAAGGATATGAAAGTTCCTGAGGCTGCAGGCTATGTAGGCATAGTAAACTCCTCTAATATAACAGTAAAAAATCTAAAAGTTGGAAAAAATGGACAAGGCATTCTCCTTGCTTATAATAGCGGGAAAAATCAAATAACAAATAACAGCATAAAAGACAATGTGTACGGAATTTACTTAAGTTCGGGAAGCAGTTTTAACAAGATTTATCACAACAATTTTATAAACAATACAGTTCAAGCAGAAGAACGTAAAAGCATAAATCGGTTTGATAACGGACCGGTAATCGGTGGAAACTATTGGTCAGACCACGAATGCGAAGGAAATCCGTCCAATGGCACGCAAGCTTACTTAATTCCGATCCAGAACAACCATGATAAATACCCGTTCGAGGATCAAGATGGTTGGTTGTGAGAATCATGAGAAGATTCCTGGTGTGTCATTGATATTTCTCTAAGTTCATTTTAGTAGATGTGAGGACGGTGTTTAGAATCGGAAGTGATAAAAAATGCTGTAATAAGCCTATTTCGAGAGAATACTGAGCTAAACGTCACCGTGGCGATAGAACTTTACGAGAAAGGGGAGTATCTCTGAGTAAGGCAGCGGAGATTGCTGGGATGACCACTATTGAATTTAAAGAGATTCTAGGGAAGAGGGGATTTACGAGAGAGATAGAGGCGAGACCCGCGGAAGAAATGGACGAGAAACTCAGAAAATATTTATAGTATGATATTCGATGCTGATATATTGAGTGTGCTTGGCAAAATAGGTAGAACTGATTTGCTGAGGAAATTGTTTCCCGAGGCGGGTTTTACAATTACTTTTGAGGTCTATAATGAGCTTTTGAGGGCAAAGGAAGCGGGGTATGATTTTGTTGATGATATTTTAAAGCAGGGGTTACTCATAATTAACATCTATGGTCATAATAAATTTTTATCAAGTGAGATTGGAAGAAGCGGCTAAAAGAGGCGAGGTTTCATTAGAAGAAGCGATAGAAAAGAGAAAATCGCGTAGGTCGTTCAAAAGAACCAAACTAACGAAGGAACAACTTTCGCAATTAATTTGGGCTGCTATAAAGGCACCTTCTGCTGGCGCTACTTACCCACTGGAGTTGTATCTGGTAATAGGGGTGGAATGTGTGGATGATACAGATGCAGGCGTGTATCATATCGAGCGCGGATATTTGGCGTTGCATGAGAAGGGCGATGTAAGAGATAGGTGCATTTTATGATGATGAAGTCGCAAAGTATTGTATCTTCCCAATATGGTTGAGCCGATATACGTGATGCCTGTGGGTGTAGAATAGAGAAAACAGAAAAAATTATAAGTGATGAGCACCTACGATATTATCAGCGTGGATATTAAGGGGGGATATGAAAGAGGTATAAAAAATATAGATTATTGGTTATATGCACTGCGATTTTGTTTTTGTGCTTTGTAGTGACATCATCCGCGAGGACATGGTATGTAGATGATGACGGCGGGGCAGATTTCACACGGATACAAGCATTTTCGTAAACTTAAGCGAAATAGGGATATACCATGTAGTTTTTAGAAAAG
>CAZOEM010000403.1:0-3331 GCA_964578735.1 uncultured Halobacteria archaeon
GATCAGGATACTAAACAACCCGGAATTCCAGCCTAAGAACTTTGGTGTTGGGTGAGTGAATTGCACAAAATCATGAGGATTTCGAGGCGACCATCCAAAAAAGATAACGGCTGAGCAACCGTTTATTCACTATTTTCCTGTACTCCCATGCGTGAGACTGCTCTGCACTATAAAAACATGCATCCACTCTTTCAATAATCCCACAGTCCATAGATATATATTATCCGCCGTTTTTAATTACATATCTCCATTGGAATCTAAAATTAGCAGATATCATAATTTTTGGATGGTCTCGTTTTCTGTGGAAGCTTTTTTAACAGCTTTAAGAGCCGATACTACTTGATCTGCCACATTTTTAAGTTTGTTTTCCTCAGCAACTTTTTTAATAGCTCTAAGAGACAATACTGCTCGCATTGTCACCTCTTCATGTCTGCTCTTCGCAGCAGCTTTTCCAACAGCACCAAGAGACTTTGCTGCTTCTTCTGTTGCCACTTCAAGTTCTTTCCTCTTTATCGCAGCCGCTTCTCCAACAACTGTAAGAGACTTTGCTGCTTGCTTTACCGCATTTTCAAGATATTTTTTCACTGCTGCTTCTCCAACAGCATCAATAGCCACTGTTGCTTCCCTTGGTGCATATTTAAGGTCTTTTGCCACGGTTGATTTTCCGAAAGTCTCTAAATTGTCAATAACTTCTATGATTGATTCTTCGTCCGCTATGCCCGCAGCAAATATGCCCACTCGCCGTAGATGATAACAAAAATATTTTGAAATCCCTTCTTCCTCATTGCGATTAATAATGTTAATTGCCAGCTCTATCTATGGTGATACGCTTCAGCAATCTTTTTATACGATTTACAGGGTCCGAAATACCGAAGATAGTCATCATATATGGAAATAGAGCAACATAAGAGAATACTCCAAGCCAGAGCGCAATAGAAACAAGCCACTTCGGTAGATTGAAAAATATTTGCTTTAGCAAATATGATATAAAAAACAAGAATGAACACCAAAAAAATACTGCCGTACAAACCTGTTATCCATAGATGCCTAAAATTCAGATCATGCCATCTCTTCTTGTTGGTTTCCATAAACTCAGATGCTTTATCCTGCATGCTTGCACGGATTTTATTTCCCATCTATTATGTGTTGCCCTGTGTGTTATATAACACCTGGTTATGATAGCATCCATGTTTATAAATAGGTGATGCAAATGGCAGATATTTATCATTGACTTGAATAAAGATTTTGAACTATCCCAGGTGGAAGCGGAAGCGTTATACGAGAATCACACGGTTTAACAGTGATTACTACGAAGGTTCCGGAGGACCGGGTCCGAAAGCGAAAACAGTTGTCGCTTTGGGAGAACAAGCGAGCAAGCCTATATTGCTTTGCCGAGCGGAAAAGCGGAATAAGGGACTGCGGTTCTGTGTTGAACCGATAGAACAAGAAGGAGTTCGTAATGGCTCAAAATCCTGCGGATTTTGACCAATTGATTGAAGAGTGCAAATTGAAATTTAGTCACAAAAGCTTAAATAAGCCGGAGATATATATAGAAATATAAAGGGAGAAAAAAATGCCCGCGGAATTAACAAAAGAAGATATTTTTAGACTGTTTGCCGAAACCGATAAAAGGTTTAAAGAAACTGACAGAAGGTTGGACAAAAGATCTGAAGAAACTGACAGAAGGTTTAGAGAAACGGACAAAAAGATAAAAGAATTAGCCAGCCTCTTCACTGGACAGTGGGGCAAGTTAGTTGAGGCTCTGGTCAAGCCTTCGGCGCTAAAACTGTTCCAGGAAAGAGGAGTAAAAGTTACCGAAACGTACCAGCGGCTGGAGAGTCGTCGTGATGGCTCGCAGATGGAAATAGATATTTTACTGGCAAATGACAAGGAGGCGGTAGTCATAGAGGTCAAGACCACGCTGAAGGTAGAGGACGTACGGGAGTTTCTGGACGATTTAACGCGATTTACATTCTTCTTCCCTCGCTACAAGGGCTTAATCTTATATGGCGCGGTGGCCCGGATACAGATCGAAGAGGAAGCAGATAAGTTTGCGTATCGGCATGGATTATTCGTTTTAGCGAGCAGTGGCGGGGGGATGATCCGGATACTAAACAACCCGGAATTCCAGCCTAAGAACTTTGGTGTTGGGTGAGGTAAATGCACAAAATCATTTGGAAGATTACAGAGGAGTTGAAGAACGATAGGAGACTTGAGGTGATTGATTGAAAATGACTACATGCATAGAGGAAGGGGATACGATTGCTGGTGATGTTCTTGTCGGAGAAGCGAGAAATATCTCTAAACCTCAGGTCATCGTCAGGACTGGTAAGCACAAAGCAAAAAGGATTATCCTCAGAGATAATGCAAGATGTAGGATAGAGAAGAAGTTGAGATTTATCAGTTATTACTACATCTTAATCCGCGTTAATCTGTGTCTTAAAAATCCTTGGAAAATGATACCGTTCTGGTAAATTATTATTTGATACTGATTGTTAAGGCAGCAAGAGCCAATGCTGCTTCTTCTGTTGTCACTTCAAGTTCTTTTCCCTTTATCGCAGCTGCTTCTCCAACAACTGCAAGAGACTTTGCTGCTCGCTTTACCGCATTTTCTACTATCCCCTTTAATCCCAATCTTGTTGTATACCGAATACCGTCATCATATATGGAAATAGAGCAACATAAGTGAATACTCCAAGCAAGAGCGCAATAGAAACAAGCCATTCAAATGAGATAGAAATAGTTGAATCGCAATTTGAGTCACTATTAGAACGATGGCAACAATCGCTGCCTGACTTTGAATCAATGCGCTGAGCATGTATCTCGCGCTATTGGCTTCGGTACCTTGAAAAATATTTGCTTTAGCAAATATACCATACAAAACAAAAATGCACACCAAAAAAATACTGCCGTACACAACCAAACTTTCCATCCATGATGCCTAAAATTCAGATCATGCCACCACTTCTTGTTGGTTTTCATAAACTCAGATGCTTTTTCCCGCATGCTTGCACGGATTTTGTTTTTCATCTATTATGTGTTACCCTGTGTGTTATATAACACCTGGTTCATGATAGCATCTATGTTTATAAATAGGTAATGCAAATGGCAGATATTTATCATTGACTTGAATACTGGTTTTGGACTATCGCAGGTGAAAGTGGAAGCGTTATACGCTAGAATCACACGGTTTAACCGTGATTACAACGAAGGTTCCGGAGGACCGGGTCAGAAAACGAAAACAGTTGCCGCTTTGGGAAAACAAGCGAACAAGCCTATACGGTGCGGTATTGACCAAGTGAGATTTTTACAAAAATAGTAAAAAAATGGT
>CAZOEM010000404.1:0-3316 GCA_964578735.1 uncultured Halobacteria archaeon
GCTGGTGTAGTAGTGTTATTCATTTGTCTTTTATCAAGCATTTCTTCCGCCGTTAACCATTTCCGTACGTACGGTTCGATGAGGGGACGGAGGCCGTAAGACCTCCTCCTACTCTACGCGTGCCTCGTAGCCTAATCAGCAAGATGGTTAAAATCCCTCCTGTGCTGTCTACCTGCAACCTTTTGAACTAACTAAAATCAATTATTGACACAGATTAACGCGGATTAACACAGAAAAAATTAAATCCGTGTAAATCTGTGTAAATCTGCGTCCTAAATTAAATAGGCAGAAGTTATACTTTATATACCTTAAAAAAACTTTGTTCAATAAGGAAACTTTACCAAAGAATATATTATATGTACTATGGATTATGATTAGTCATGACCGAGTTTGAAATACTGCACAAGGACTTAATGGGGAGAATAGCCAAGCTCCACACGGCGCACGGAGACATCGAGACGCCGACGATTATGCCTGTAATAAACCCTAATATCGTATCAATTGAAGCATCGGAAATGAAGAAGTACGGCGCCGAGATGCTTATCACAAATGCATATATAATTTACAGGAACCGAGACTTGCGAGACAAAGCGCAAAGAAACGGCATTCATTCGCTTTTAGGTACGCAAATACCGATAATGACCGATTCCGGGTCTTATCAACTCTACGAGTATAAAGACGTAGAAGTAAGTAACAGCGAAATATTAGAGTTTCAGCGTAGTATAGGCTCAGATGTGTGTGTGCCGTTGGATATCCCGACACCACCTTACGCGAAGTGGAAACGAGCGAAAGAGGATTTAGAGGTGACTTTGAGCAGGCTGCGAGAAGCGAGAAATCTGACTCATGATAACCTGCTTGCAGGTGTTGTACAGGGTTCTACTTACGTAGACCTGCGAGAGGAGTGCGCGCGCCATGCCTCGGAACTCGGTTTTGATCTGTATGCAATAGGCGGTGTAGTGCCACTGCTGGAATCACATGGATTCGATAAACTAGTAGATATAATCATGGCATCGAAGCGGAATTTACCGCTGAACGCGCCGGTCCATCTTTTCGGTGCAGGCCATCCAATGCTATTCTCTTTAGCTGTTGCTCTGGGCTGCGACCTCTTCGATTCCGCTGCATACGCGATCTACGCAAAGGGTAAGCGGTATATAACGAGTGACGGTACGAAGAAGCTAGGAAATTTACGCGTTTTGCCTTGTTCCTGTCCTGTATGTTCCACATACAGCATAACTGAGGTGCGGGAGAGCACCGATTTACTGGCAGCGCATAACTTGTGGGTTACGTTTGAGGAGATGCGAATGGTAAAGCAGAGTATAGCCGAAGGTAGCTTGTGGGAGCTATGCGAGAGGCGATGCCGTGCATACCCCTCCCTGGTGGACGCATTGAAACGTATAACGAACTATTCGGCAGAGATAGAGGAATACGATCCCACTACGAAACGCCCTTTCTTCTATCTCAGTGAGTTTTCCGCACATAGACCCGAAGTATTGAGATACTCTAACCGGCTGAACAGGTTCGATATATCCGGTCGTGTCTTGATAACGACAAAAGGAGAATCGGAAGGGGAAAAGTTTGACCATGTATATCTCGTGAAACCGCCGTTTGGCCCTTACCCGGTTGAACTGAACGAAAGTTATCCGGTGGGGCAATCGGAAATACCAGTTGTGATAGATGCCGAAGCTAAGACGGTTGCATTACAGAATGTATTGAAATTAATGGCGCTGAACAAAGGGAAAGCGAATTTCATTTTCCAATATGATAGCAGTTGGAATGGGCATCCGCTGCTCGAAGAGATAGGTAAATACGCAGAGCTCGTACAACACATATGATAAGCATTATAAATAAATCTTTCTTTTAAAAAGAAAGCTTTACCAAAGAAATACTTCTGCGTTTTCATCTTTTATCATAAAATTAGAATCACTATATATATTAAAACTTTTCTGACTCAGTTTGGTGCGGTATCCAGTACCACAAACTTCACTTCGTAGTACTTCAACTGGATATTCTCGTTAACGGCTCTGGCATAATCGAGCCATTCGTCGAATTCGTTGTTTTCACCACTAAATCTCATCAGCTTTTCTTAATCCTTCTTCGATTAGTTCATAGTCCAAATAGTAACCAACTCCTAATAGCGTATCTATGCAGTCATTAACACTTCTTATGATACTTTTATTTTTAGCCTCTACAAACAAACCAAGTGTACCTCTAATTTCAAGCCCAAGTGCCTGTGCAGCATTTCTACCTCTTTTTTCGTCAATTAATATTCGTGCATCTGAGTGTAGTGCCAGAGCAATTGCCTCCGCTTCTCCTTCATCAACCACAAGCATGAGCGCCTTCACCAATTTTGCCAAGTTCCTCTTGTAAATCATCTACGGCGATATTTGTGTAGTTGATCTTCCTCTTTCCAAGTTCGTAGAGGAAATCCCAAAGAGTTAACTTTGCAGTGCAGTATCCGCAGCTTGTTTCAATGTCATCTTACCCTCTCTGTAAAGCTCCGCAGCTAAAGCTATCCTCGCTTCGTCTTCATTAACCTCTCCAACCAATGGGACTTCCAGTTTTTTACCGCCATGTCTATCTATAAATTCAAAATTGAAATTCATCTTTAACTTGACTTTCGCCAATAACGATAATTTACCCAAATATGCTCATGACATGTCCATCCTTTTTTCGCCTTTTTGCTAAAAGGGGCTTTCTCAACGTTTTTTTCTCATTCCTCTTCGCCAAAATCATACAGACTAACTATTTATCGTTTCCTCATGTCCTACACCTTAATTTGATAATCAAGTGCAAAAACAGAATGGAAAATTTTATATAGCCCCAAGTAATAACCTTAATTATGAGCAATGTGTTTTGAAACTCCCGAAATACAAGAAGTTAGTCAGTATGGAGGTTATGAGTGAATGCCGAACGTGTTCCCGTAAACGCCTGTAAATACCTTTGATAAGAACATAAAGCATTATTTGTGGCAAAGCGGAGTCGGTCGGTTGTACCTAAATTTTTATAATGGCGAAAGTCAAGTTTAAAAGCCTTTACAAATCGCTAGTAGTTCGTGAGACAGTTTCAATTTCATTTACATTTTATAATACTCAAAAATCTATTCTTCTTTTGAATATAAAGGCTTTTCTATCCTATTTTTTTCTCTCTTATATCTATTTATATTCTGATAGCCTTGTAATACATAGGAGTAAAAAATGGAGAACCGGTTTACTGCTGTCTTTCAAAAGACGGATAAGTGGTGGATAGCCATTGTTGAGAAGTTGCTAGTGTCGCGTCAACTTTCAAGTGTTGGATAATTTCGCATTTTTATTGTTTC
>CAZOEM010000405.1:0-3271 GCA_964578735.1 uncultured Halobacteria archaeon
CCGAGTCCAAATTCAATGGGCTTTAAGAACTATCAGCAGCCAAGTACTCACCCTTCGATATCTCAACTCACAAGCGGTATATCATTGATGTACTTTGTTCCTACTATTATGGGTGGTATATATTGGCCAAGAGATAATCCTGAAGGACATCCAGTACCTTTAACATGAACATAAAGATGAAGTGTGTTATCCACCGGAGTCCCATCTAAGCCTTTCGAAAAGAACACAACCACCTTCTTAACCTCCCCCCTTTTTGGTGCAATCACAACTGATTTTATATCGTGAGTTCTATCATCGGAAAGAATATCCGGGACCAACATTTCATCTTGGGATTCCAATAGTACACCAAGAGTACTTGTAGTTATGGGTACTGGTATGATTTTTCCTAACCCTATTGATATAATATCCATTAACAGCGCATCAAGCAATCCTCCCCCTTGCTCTATTTGATTACCCTCAGAATCATAAAAGGCAATGCCATCGAGATTCATATGTACTTTTTCATCAAAAGAAAGTAATATCACCAAGTCACTTCCATGAAATGTCAGTGGAACATCATAATCGCCTAAATAGCAACTTTCTGCATTATACAAGCGAACAACAGGTGTATCAAGTTCAATTTCAATTCGGTGTTTGTTAGACGAGCCAAAGACTTTTATTTCGCCTATTTTTCCATCGATAATGTTACTACCTGGAGCAGATAGCTCTAAGGCATAAGTTCCTAATAATACCGGCGTTGGCTCAATAACCGTTGGTGGCAATGGTGACTTTACATTCACGCCTAACGAAAATTCCTCAGGCTCATAATGAGGCTGTGAGTGCAAGTTAACTATTTTAATATAATAATAGCCCTCTTCATTTCCCGTGTTATACTCTATTTGCTCATCTACTTCAAATGCATTCCAGTTCTCACCTGTAGAAGCACTAACTTCTTCTCGATCTGGATTGCAGAGATAGATATCAAGATTAGAATTAGAAATAATATCTGCAAAATATCCAAAATCAAGAGTAAGGGTGACATCTTTCTCCTTGTTCAACCATATCTTATAGTATATTGTCTCCCCTTCGCTTAACTTGTCTTGTCCCTTACTGTACCTTCCTTATAGATTGTTATTGGATTGTCAAATGACGATCCCAGCTCGCCTGGTGATGGAGTGACCGTTGGTGTGGGTGTAGGTATTACCTCTCTCTTAATCGTGAATGCCATAAATATAGAATATGCTTGTGAGTCGCTATCTATTATTTCAATTTTTGCCACAGGTTTTGGTTTCAAATCAAATGAGATAATATCTAAGTGGTCATCACCGTTTGATACTGCTTCTTTAGCAAGATCAGTTTTAGAGTCGTGGTGGGGGAGATTAAAATCATCCATATATTTTCCATCTAAGCAAAAACTATCGGATGTTCCGTCGGTATAATGAATAATCAAATCACATGAACAATCTCCAAACCCAGTACAAGGATACCCCCAACCAGTGCCTACTATAGCAAAAAGAGACTTTCCTTTGATTTTATTCACTGGTATCAGGACATTCTTCAAGCCTTTGTTATTATAGGTTGAATGCATACAGATGTGTTCTTTCCCGATATAAAATGGAACTCCGAGATAGGTTTGTTCTCCTTGTGGTACCCAGGACCAATCGTCATCGCTCCCACCATTGCCAGCGGGATTAAAGTGGTTTATAGTATTTGCATAAGAATCTATGTCAATGAACACATAATCATCTGATGGTACACCCCCAACGGTAGGATTCAGTAAATACGCTAGCAACCCTACAGCAACCACTAATACCACAACAACCATTTTCATCTTATACATTTTTTATCCTCTCCCTTTGTTTTTTATTTCATTCATGTATATTACCTTTTTAAATCCTTCGACTTTACCGAAACATTTCGTACTGTCAGTTACCAATTCACCCGCATCTAGGACCAGCGCATGGTGAGCAATCAAAAAAAGATTTTTTTGAGTTCTGTCTTCCCAAGCCTTTTACGCAACTTTTCATCCGTAGTAGCGAATTTTAAGTCAAGCGTTTTTGCCAGCGTGATAAAAAGAGAATCGTAAACAGTTATACCGTATTTTACCGCAATTACTGTTGACTCAGGCAGAAAATCGCGGGATAGGTATATTTTAGAATATTTTATTAACTTCACAAGCATCTCAGCACGCATATCCGCCTCTCCCGAGGGGATTCTTTTCAACTGATATATGTGCTTCCAGATAACGTTGGCGGATTCTGCAAAAGAGAGATCGAGAGTTGCTGTGCGCTGTCTGACTAATTCCTTGCAAGCCTCATAGAACTCATCCTTGACTATGATGCTTGCATAAATGGAGGAATCAAGAACGAGCATCTCTTTCTTCCCGGATAAGCTTCCAACTGGGGATTTCTGATGTTTCCAACCTTTCATTCACCCGGTCTATATCGCTTAGCAAATTCTGCACCTCAAAGTCCTTCAATCTCCGTTTTAGCACTTCAATCAAATACTTTTTCCAATCGAAATCTTTGTATTCCTCAAGACGTGCCTTAATTTCTTTTGGTATTGGTATACTAAGTATTTCTTCCATGTATATTCATTTAATATTTCCAAATAAAAACATTTTTGTATGAAAAAACTAAAGAGAGGGCAGAGCCTTTTCAATTGCAGCACCACGCTTTCAACCGTTTTAATTATTTCTTTTTCTGCTATGTCTACTCCGTCTCGAAAATAGGAACACAAGTCCAAGCACAGCGGCAACTGGAATAGCTATTGTCGTAAACTCCAGAACTGCAGTAAATCCAACATCCACTTCACTGTCTATTGGCTCTCCAATGTTCCATTTTCCGTTTCGGTTTGTGTCCACAACGATGTCATAATCACCCTCGGTAAGTGTGGCACCCCATATTTTAGTGGTTGCGATGCTTCCATCACTTCCTGTCAGCTCTGTTTCATATCCTCCAGAAACATCTGTTAAGCCAGCGCCATCGTTCCAAACGTCCTGGTTCGCCACCACATAAATACGCACAGTCGTACTTCCAGGTAGATTTCCCGCGTAGCAGTAGACGTCTTCAGTCAGCTCAAATGTGTTCCGTTCTGTTCCAGAGTCATCGGAAGAAACAACGTAAGGAACTGTACTGTAACTTCTGTCAGGCAATTAGAATTTAATTTTTAGAGGGTAGATAAGGCACAAAATCAACTTCCAGTGGAGATGGGTGTTCACAAATAAAAAACGAAATGCAGTAATATTTTTGAGAGTCTGTGGATAGGGGGACAAGTTTGCCTCAAATCGGTA
>CAZOEM010000406.1:0-3269 GCA_964578735.1 uncultured Halobacteria archaeon
TGTTCTAGATATTGCTGTCGATTATATGCTGGAAAGGTACTTGTTATAGTACACTAAGTGAATCGTCATATCTTGTCGAAAAACTTCCTATAAATTGTTTAATCTCTTCCAAAGACCTACCTTTATTTATGTTAAGCCCAATCTTGGGCACTGTCTCGCCCTCATTCATCTCAATACTCCATGAGAAGTTTAACCCGAGTGATTGGTATGGAATATGAGGTAACAAATCCACATATTTAGAAGCGACGTTTGCTAAAGATCCTGGGTTATGAGCCGAGGCTATTATCACAATATCCCTGCGTCTTGGTTTTACCTCTATGTTCTCCATCTCCCCTTTTATTAGTATACAGATCTGATTATTTAAAGGTGTCACATCTCCCTACTCTTAGGTGATCCTATGCAAAAAGCCGTGTAGGAGTCTATCTAAGACATCTCATCTCTCTCAACAATAATCTAACAGCGTTTTCGTTTTTCTCTTACCTGATTTCTTCTCCATTTCGTTTTTCGCTCGCTACTGTTTTATCCGTTCCAGCAAGATGCTTGCAGGCTCGCCATAGGGGTCTTGCGGCACCAGCTCGCCTCTGAACGCTCTGGCGAGGATTGACTGCGTAAGGTGGTTTGCATGGGTGGTTGCAGCAGCAACGCGTTGTTCTAATTCGTCAGCGAAGTGGAAAAGATTTTCTAAATTTTATTCCGTTAATTCCCATCTATCTTTTGGTTAGCTGCCGTTGTATCCAACAATTATCACAAACCAGATTATGAGGAATCATCGCCTTCGATGATCCGTCTTGCTCTTTCCCTGATTTCATGTTCTACATCTTCTTTATTCGTTCCGTATCTATCAAGAGACTCTTTGCGGATTTTTTCGGCAATCTCTTTCCTAACAGGGGTAGTGCTCAGTACAGTCTTGACCGTGAAAGGCGGATAGACTTCCCCGTCAATAAGGGTTTTGACGATAGCATGGTAGTTCTTTAGGTTCACGAAATCCTCGGGGTCTACCGGTTCTCCCATCTCTTCTGCCATGAATTTGGCGTCTGACACGCCCAGACGAAAGGCAATAATCGTGCCGACATTACCAAAAACCGCTTGAGCGACTCGCCCCTCTATCTGTCCCGTGGCAATGTTAAAGGCAGAAAGCTGTCCTACATGCTGGTGAGACAAAATCAAGCTAAGTCCATATTTTCTGGCTTCTGCGAGTAACGTATCGAATCCACTGGCTGCGAAGTTCTGAAACTCGTCTACATACAGAAAATAATCTTTCCGCTCATCGAGTGGACGATCTGCACGGCGCATACCTACCCACCGCAGCTTGCTGATTATTATCATCCCAAGAAGTGCGGCGTTTAATTCGCCAATGACCGCACTTGGTAATTTGACAAGTAGAATTTTCTTTTCCTCCATGATATTCGCAATGTTAATAGTCGACTTCGCCTGTCCTATGATATTTCGCATAAGGCGATCCACGGTAAATGTATCAAATTTACTTACTACATACATAAGCAACTCGGATTTCGTGTTCTCAACAAGTTTTAAATACTGGTTCCAATAATCGCTAGCCAAATCATCTTTCAGCAGAGGCACCACAGCCTTACGAAAGTCCTCGTCATAAATAAGCCGGGGAACCTCAATCAGAGTTCCTTCTCCTTTCATAGAGTCATCGAGGATCGTAAGTACTAGATGACGGAGACAATGCTCGAATATTGGGCCAATATGTTCGAAAAAGAACATCTTGCGCATGATTGCTATAGTCTCTTGAACCACGAAATCCTTGTGCTGGAGGTCTTCTGGGTCAAATTCAAGTAGATTCAGCCCGAAAGGGCGATCAGTATGAGTTGGATCGAAGAGTACAACATCTGAGATTCTATCCTCCGGCACTTTGGCAAGTACCGAGTCCACGAGATCACCGTGTGGGTCGATCACGCAGACTCCATTACCTCTGCGTATATCCTGCTCTATCATGCGGCTCAGAAGAGTAGACTTGCCAGTGCCAGTTTTACCCATTATGTGCGTGTGCTTCGTCCGCTCTCCGTCAGAGAGTCGCACCACTATCGGCTTTTGCGCTCCAGAATGGAACCCTAATCCGATTTCGATGCCTTCTTCAGGAAGTGCTGCTGCGGGAGCGGGAATGACGCTAAAAAGCTTTCCTACGGCAGCAGAATGACCATCCAAAGGTAGACGGAACATCCTACTTGCTTCGTATGGATCGAAGAGGAATGGTACACGATCCAGTCCCTCAGGAGCTACGACATAGGCAGGGATAGAACTCGCCCAGACACGGCGAAGTGCGTCTGCTACTACATCGTGCCCTTCCTTATTGCTTGCAAAATCGTAGATGTCATATGATTCATTCCCCCATAATTCATTGCCAATCGTGTTAAGTAACAACTTGGATATCGGCTCGTCACTGGCTACAAACAGTCTTAGCATAAGACTGGGATGTATTCGCTTGACATCCCCCATCATCCGCTGCATGATAACAGATTCGCTCATCCGAAGTGCGGGCTGCTTATCCTCTCCCAGATAGAACATAGTGCCCTCACTCCCCTCTGAGCGGTAACTGGAGGCACTACTACTATATAGCTGAAAAAAAGCCTTTTCCGCTTCAGTGAGCGCAACTGGATGTAAGTGGATGCTGATCATACAAGCGAACGGGCTCGATTGCAAAGTGTCAAGTATTCTAGCTATGGAACTGTTGCCTTCCAGGTGGTATATCTTCGGTGCGGAAGATTGATCATCATATCTCCCGAACTCTATCTTCCTGCGAAGCTCCACAATGTGGTTCAGACCGAATGGTTCCGTAACTTGCATACGTTTTTCCTCTTCCATCTCTTCCGACTGGAAGAGGTAGGCATCGTGAAGAGTTACCCGCATTAAATTCATGAGGTCCCGTCGAAAGCTGTCAGCCATTCTCCGTGAATCTGAACGGTCTTCTGCTATTGCCGCTCCAAAGATTTGAATCTCAAGATCCTTGAGGTTGCCGCTTGGATTGGGGAGACTTCGATAACGAAGGTTGAGGGTAAGATTGTCATTTCCCGCGTAGGCAAGTGTCGAGATAAGGCGGATTTGCTTTTCCAATGCCTCACGGTGAAGTCTTGCCGCGCGAAGACGCAGGAGAAACACAGTAGTGAAAGTAGGAGAAGTAGGGTCATCAAGTGTGTGAATGGCCGGATCGGTAGCATTGAACTTCTGGGACACCTGTTTTGGGATATGATCTTTTATCAGGCATTTATAAAGTAATTTTTTTAGATTTTAAGGAAAAATATATCATC
>CAZOEM010000407.1:0-3261 GCA_964578735.1 uncultured Halobacteria archaeon
ATCCATTCTTGCTTGTCTATCGGTAATCTCAAACATCTTCTCATATTCGGAAGAAGTTACAAATTCTCTCTCTTTTAGATATTTCAGGATTTCGATTTGCCGGTCATTCAATCCCAAACTTCTCAAAAACTCCTCTGTTAGCATAGACTTCCTAAAAATAACAATTAAACTTGTTCCAGTAAGTTCAAATTCAGGCTCGGGCAGCCCCCACTCTACACATCTCTTAACCATCTCAATTGTCCCGGTCCCCCATTTCTCTATGAACTTAATTAAAAAGAACTGACCAGCAATTAACGGATTTTTTGGTATGGATTCATGTTTCTGTTTTAATTTTTCAACAGTCCAGCCTTCTGGTAGCTCCCCTGGATTCCAAACCTCTATCCTATCATCGAAAATTCTGACCTGAATATCACCTGTTGATTCGTAATCTCTATGACAAATTGCGTTAACGATAGCTTCCCTTATCGCATCTGAGGGATACTCATATCTCTCCTCTCTCTCAACTTTTCCAGGAACAATCCATGCTGATAAGAGAGAGTGCTCTAAAACAAAGCTTAGTGCCTTGTTCCCTTGCTCAATTATATCCCCACCAAAGACTTTCATATCTATAAATGGCTTAACAGCTTCCGTTCCTTTGAAACGAGCACATCTTACTTCTGCTTGTAAGAAGAATCTTTGAGGGTTTTTACTAAACACAAGAAGCGCTGCATTGGTTAGCTTACCTTTTTTAATTAGATTCAATCTTTCCAATGCTTCTCTTACCAAAATATCTGGGTCTATTTCTAATCTTCTTTCAAATCTAGCCCTTCTCAAAAATCGCCGGGTCGGTATTTCTCTTGATGTAATTTGCCAATTCCTCCAGGGTATTCCTTCCGATTTCAACACCGATGACCTTCCCATCATTTGAGACCCCTACCAGGATAGAACCGCCACTCGCATTAGAAAAAGCGGAAACCGCCTGACAGATTTCTTCTTTAAGTCGTAGAGATTCTTTAAGCTCCAAACCTTCATTTTCTCCTCCTGATATTAATTTTAGCTGCTCGTTCATTTTATATCCGTAAAATAGAAGGAAGGTATTTGTATAGCTATTTTTTATAACCACAAAATTATACAGATTTCCACGAGAAAAAGAATAATATTAAATTAACATGGTTTCTGTACACTATTAGCTACTTTATACCCGAATAAAACCAAGTTCTTGTGTTAATCTTCTTCTACTTGTTGTTTTATGGAGGGTGGGGGGCTAAGGGGCAAGATCAAGGGGCTAAGGGCTAAGGGCAAAAGGGGTGGCAAAAACAAAGGGCTATCCAAATAGAAGCATATCTGTTGAACTTGTACTTCTAAAATAAATGCTGCCTTTTCTATTTTTTGTTGACTTTCATCATTATTTCATCAGGTAAATGTTCGTCCCAACCTTCTCGCAACGAGTCTGCATGGCACTGTCATGACATAATCAAGGCGGGTCGTGCTTGCTGTGATGCGCCTTCCGAGGTCACAAATGTTCTTTAGCGCCTGTTGCTGTAGCAACAAAGATTGATAAATATCCATTTTCCGTGATTTTCACATATTGCGTCATCTTTTAGCTTTTCGCCTCTATGTTTAGTTTTCCTAAATATCATTACACATCAATACACTTTCTTTCTAAAGAAAGAACCTGTGCTAAGAAAGTTCTCTTCGAGAAAAGTTGTTCTTTCCGAAAACGCTTTCTTTCCAAACATCCAAATCATTATGACTCCTCACTTTTATACTCATCACCCATTACTTATCTCTCATTTTTAAAGAATATATTTATTAAGCCGTTTATTAACTTTCGTAAATTGAACAAATTCATTTTTAGAACCTCTTGCTGCTCCTTCTGCAATGTTCGAAGGATGCGATCTGCGATCGGTAATATGAAATCGGTAACCCGTAACATGTGATCCGTGATCGGTAAATATTAGCTTTGGCATGGGCATTCATAACTTCGTATCCGGCACGTTCTCCTTATACGTCAGGCGCATTAATCTTATTTTTATTCTTTCGAGTATTTGCTTTACCTCACCTTTATTTTTCAGCTCCTTTTTCCAAAGAGCTTTTAAAATCGCCTGCAAAGAAAAGACGAAAACTCCTTCTCTCTTTGCAAACTCTCTCGCTCTCCCATCATTGGTTGCGAATGTGCTTTTTTCTGTCTTGCAATATGCGATAGCTTCGAGTTCCCCCTTTCCCAGGTTTAGGCTACCTTGATATCTTATATATTTATCTATTGCTTCTTTGCTTAAAGGCACAGTTTTTATCGTTGAAAGCACTTTAAGTGGAAAGGTATATCCGTATTCCAAAGGCGCCGCTATTTCATCTCTTATCTTAGGAGACATCACCGCTTTATTGCCAAAAAGCTGCTTCAATAAATATACCTCATCTATTTTTGCAAACATGCTCAGGATGTCCGTGTCGAAGACTATCTCCATCAGACCGCTTCTAAAATTCTCTCCACCTCTTTATCAATTTCTTCAACTGGAATGATCGGGACAGATATTTTAATACCTCTCTCCTTCAGTAATTCCTTGAAATCCTCCATATTCATCCCGCATATCTCAGCAGCTCTTGATAAAGATACTTCCTTTTTCGTATACAATTCCACTGCTACGTCTCTTCTTAATTCCGGCTTCGCTCTGAGGAGGGCACGCAAAGCATCCTTTATAAGTTCCCCCTTATTTTCATACTTCCCTATCCTTAGCAATATTCCGTCTAAATCACTTAACACTGTGTTCATCACATCTTCCCTCGATATATAGCTACATTTACTTTGTAAGTATTATAAGCTCTATCCTTTTATATGTTTATCTCAAAACAATTTTAGTGCGAATAACAATGCCACCAAAAAACAGAACCGTAGTAATAGGAATAGACGGCGTGCCCTTTGGACTGCTGAAAACCCTCGCCGAAAAAGGCGTCATGCCGAACTTTGCAGAACTTAAAGACAAAAGCGAAGGTGTCTTAACACCAATGAAATCGCTCATACCCGAGATTTCTTCAGTTTCCTGGAGTTCTGTAATCACCGGGAAGAACCCCGGGGCGTGTGCCAAGGATGATTGAGTTTTTCATGATTTAAACCTATAACCCCCCCTGTAATAAAACCCTTTCCTTTTTGCTTCTTCTCCGTTAAACATCCCGCGCACTTCAATACACTTTTTCTTTTTACAAAAGAAAACCTGTGCTAAAAGAAAATCGTATCCTCTCCAAATTAAAGGGTAACTCAAAAATCGTAAATATACAGAATCATTG
>CAZOEM010000408.1:0-3260 GCA_964578735.1 uncultured Halobacteria archaeon
GTGAAATTTTCCCATGAATGCCGTGATATGATGGTGAGATGCTTTAAAGATGCAGATAGAGTAAGAGTAAAAGCAGATGACGCGCACAGGCACTTCCTGGAGTCGCAAGATGGGGCAGATGACGCACACAGGCGTTATATCCGGTATCTCCGTGACGAAAAGGACTTTGATCGTGTAATAACCGGACTGAAGCGGAAAGTGAGTGAAGATTGGGTATTCCGGGAGCGAATAGAAGCGAAGAAGAGGGCGAAAGACATTTATGAGCGGTTCAGAGAGGGTGAAAAGCTAAGTACGGCAGATTTGATGCAGTTGCAAAAGTCTGAGATGATGTTCAAATAAAAGCTTTTTTGCTTCGCAAAAAAGCTTTACAAAAAGGAAGGATAATCTTTCTTTCTGAGAAAAATTACGGGGTAGGCTTTTGTTTGGGGGTGGTTAAAATCATAGATATACACTGTCATCTTACATTCAAGGAATATGACGCCGATAGGGCACAGGTAATAGCGGATGCGGAGAAGGTGTTAAGAGGCATAGTGACAAGTGGAGTAGAGCCAGAAGACTCAACGCATGCGATAGAGCTTGCGGCAATGCACGAGAACTTCATTTTTGTCACTCTCGGGCTTCATCCGATACACGTATCTGAGAATACGGACCAGGACATAGAGCGGTACGCGGAATTTATAAGCGAGAACAAGCGAAAAATAGTGGGTATTGGTGAGATCGGGCTTGATTACCATTGGATAAGAGACCCGAAGAAGATAAAGAGGACGAAAGAGATATTTGTGGAGTTTCTCGAGCTTGCAAAGGAACTTGATTTACCGGTTGTGCTTCACTTGCGTGGCACGGGTAGCGAGGCAATAGAAGAAGGTTTGAAGATCGTTTCGGATGAAGACATAAAGAAAGCGATTTTCCATTGTTTCACCGGTAAACCGTTACTTGCGGAGCAGATATGTAAAGAGGGTTATTATGTATCGCTGCCAACGATAATAGCGAGAAGTAAGAGTATGAGGAAAGTAGCGAAGAGAATACCTATTTCGCTTTTACTCACCGAGACAGATGCACCTTATCTTTCGCCTGTTGAGGAAGAGAGAAATGTACCACAGAATGTGGAAGTGGTGTATGAGGAAATATCGAGGCAGAGGAAGAGCGATGTAAAGACGGTGGAAGAGGCGATCGAGGGCAATTTTGAGCGGGTGTTTGGGGTGAAATTGATTTGAATATCTTTCTCGATGCCAAGACGACTAGAGGAAGCGAAGAAGTGGTTTTCACAGACATACGAAAATGCAGACCTGCGAATATGGTACTTTAACTCACATGAATTGCGATTGCCCAACTCACCACTTAAGAAAGCTGTTCTTGCCAAAAAGTTGCTCAATTACATACAAAGCGGGGAATTAACTATTCCAGGCTCTTTTAAGTTTCAAAACGTTGGAGCGGTTATCCAAAGTGTCGAATTGACCGATAAAGACGAAAAAGGGTAGAATGGCAAATGAGCCCGATTAGTAGGGAGAACATTGCACTCTATATCCCCGCATGATATGAAAAGTTTCACTTTGGGTATAATCCCGATATAGAGGTTATTGAAAGACGCAGAAGCAAAACCGTTGACCGACGAAGAACTTGAGAGAGTGTTTTCTGAACTGTATTTTGAAAAAGTCGAGAGAATCGTAAAACAAAACGGCAAAATTAAATTAAAAGGAAAATGGTATCACATGAGTAAAAAGATGTCCAATGAAAGCGTGGAAGTCAAGATTACACTGCGAGGGGATGAAGCTTGGCATAAGGGTGCCATTATTAAACGATGGAAATATTGAGTGTATGTTCTGCATATCGCTGCAGATTATAGACTAGAAAAGTACTTGTTATAGTACCGGAGTTATACAGTATATACGGAAATAAAAAAGACAGGGTTTGTTTATGTTTGAAGCAATAGGGCGGCTAGTGGTAATTGTTGCAATAGTATTTGTGGTTCTCATAGCAGTAGCTCTTTCATTTTGCGCTTATACAGTGCATACGAAAAGGATAATATTCCCTAATTTCGTCCTGTTCATAATAAGTTTGTTTTATGAGCCTTTACGCAGGCTGCTTTCGTTCTTTCAGGTTGATCCGTCAGTAATAGACAGAGTGTCAGTTGAGATACGGAATGCACTTAATTATCCCGATTTCGCTAGTACGAACCTGGAAGAGCGAGTTTTAATCCTGCCTCAGTGCATCAGAAGCACGGAATGCCCTGCTAAATTGAGTTCAGTAGACGGTATCCATTGCATAGAATGCGGTAAATGCGCAATTGGCGAACTAAGCGCCAGTTGTAAAAAGCTTGGCATCCCGATGTACATATCGCCAGGAGGGACCTTCACGGGAAGGATTCTTATGCACTGCCAAGCAAAAGCGGTGATAGGTATTGCTTGTTACCCTAATCTGAATGAAGGCATGTTAAATACAAAACTTATTGGTGTGCCATCACAAGGCGTGCCTTTAACAACTCAGGGATGCGTCAATACCACCGTAGACTATGAAGTGATAATAAGCAAATGCAAAATGCAAATATCAAAATGATCAATCTAATCTCTCCCTCGACATATGTGCTGATAGGCGAAATTTCCGTAATCTTTGTTATCGCAGTGCTCGTGCTAATTTTAACTGCTGTATGCTTAGCTATATATAAAAGAGACCTCTTCCCACGATTTACGCTCTTTGTGCTCAACCTCTTCTACCAACCCGCCAAGCTATTCCTCGGTTACTTACGCATAAATCATATAATCGTGGACGAAATAGGCATTGCACTGATGAATTCGATATACAAAGATGCGTATGGAAAGATACCAATGGGTAAGCGAATATTGTTCCTGCCTCAGTGCCTTCGCGATCTCGAATGTCCGGCGAAAATATCGCCACGAGCGGGTGTCATCTGCACAGGATGTGGTAGATGCGGGATTGCGGAGATTAAAAGGCTGTGTGATGAACAGGGCGTTGATATTTGTATCGCACCAGGAGGTGAATTTGTTAAGCGAGCAACAAGAGATAAAAAGCCGTTGGCTGCAATCGGTGTTGCTTGTCAACATGATCTTTACGAAACAATGCGATATGTTACATCGAAGGGAGTGCCAATGATAGGTGTGGTGCTTTCAAAGAGCGGTTGCGTGATGACGGAAGTGGATTGGGGGGAAGTGAAAGAGAATCTATTTTATAGTAGTATATAAAGTATAACTACTGTACTATAACAAGCATAAATTTTCCATTTAAACGACAGCATTAATAGAATA
>CAZOEM010000409.1:0-3245 GCA_964578735.1 uncultured Halobacteria archaeon
CATGCTTTTAGCTTTCGAGATGCAGAATAAGAATCTCAAGACCTTTGAAGTAGGTGATGGGTTAGAGGTATTAAAAAAAATAATCCCCTTTCAAAAGGATAATGAGCAGGCGAATGAGTACCAAAGGAGTATACATCGTCTGTTTGACGAAATCGAACCCAACTGTGGGTTATTTAACCGGCTTAGCGGCGGCGAAATAGAGTTTACACATCTAACATTTCAGGAATTTATGGCGGCAAAGCAGATCGTTTACATGGATATTGACTATACTGAATTTCTTGAGAATGATTGGTGGGCGGAAACGATTCTGCTTTATACAGGTTTCCTGAATATTGAGATGAGGAAGAGGAGTAACGACGTAGTAGAGGCGATTTTAAAGGCAAAACAAGAAGATGCAAATATTAAAAGACGTCTCTGGCTTCTCGGTTCGAAGGCACTGCGTGATTTCCAGCCGTCCAAAAGGGATGATAAAGTTGTGGCTCTTGCACGTAATAAACTGTATGGATTGATTGACTCAAATGCCAGTCTGGAAGAGCGATTCGAGGCAGGCGAAATAGTCGGCATACTTGGCGATTCGCGCATTCGAGCAGATAATATGGTCCTTGTAAAAAGGGGCAAGTTCATGCGGGGTAGTGGTGAAAAGGATGCGAATACTAATGAAAAACCGCAACGCGGAATTTATCTTGACGATTTCATGATCGGCAAGTACCCAGTAACGAATGAAGAATTTAAGGAATTCGTTGATGGCGGTGGTTACGATAAGGTCAAGAAAGATATGTGGTCTGAAGAAGGCTGGCAGTGGCGAGAAGAAAACAAGATTTCCGAACCTGAATACTGGCATGACCGAAAATGGAACCCCCCCAACTTCCCTGTGGTTGGAATAAGTTGGTATGAGGCGGAAGCTTATGCCAATTGGTTGAGTGAAAGAACGGGACATCAGTATCGTCTGCCGACAGAAGCCGAATGGGAAAAAGCAGCTCGTGGAACAAAAGGTTTTACGTATCCTTGGGGCGAAAACTTTGATAAGAATTCATGTAATTCATATGAGTCAGGATTGCATCGTACCAGTCCTGTAGGTATATTCCCAGAGGGAAAAAGTCCCTATGATTGTTTTGATATGGCAGGTAATGTCTGGGAATGGTGTTCTGACTGGTATGGTAATAAGTATTACGCTAATTGTCCCGACAGAAATCCCAAGGGGCCTTCCAATGGTGCCGACCGGGTCCTTCGCGGCGGTAGCTGGAACTACGACGCCGGGCGCTGCCGATCTGCGTTTCGCTTCCGCAACGGCCCCCGCTACCGCGGCAACAACCTCGGCTTTCGCCTTCTTCAGGAACTGTAACTACTTACTACTTTACTACTTTACCACTTACATGCTAACCATGAGTACGTTGCCCGAAGGCGGTGCGTGCGAAGCCGCACAGCCGAAGGTGCAACGCGGATGATGCCCGCCGCGAGGCGGGTGCGAAAAATCCGGTAGTAGCAAATATGTTAAAAATGTGTTAAGTGTGGGTTAAAGATATGTTAAAAATATTTGCATTGAAGTACGAAGAAAGGACAGAAAGCTTCAATGACAGCGTAATGTCCAACTTTTTAGCGGACAAAGAGATACTCCGATGGGAGAGTCACTTCTTTGAACGCAAGAACGAATTCTTCTGGACGGTACTGGTCGAATATCGTCCGATGGCCATATCGCAGACGGAACCCTTCAGGAAAACAGAAAAAAGCCGCGATGAAAGCTACAAGGAAATGCTTACAGAGAATGACTGGCCGCTCTTCAACGTACTGCGGGAATGGCGGGCAGAGCGGTGCAAAGAAGAGGGAATACCGCCTTACATCATCTGCACCAATCTCCAGCTTGCTAAGATAACGGTGACGCGACCCTCTTCTCTGAACGCATTACAGGGTATAGAAGGCATAGGGAAATCAAAGCTAGAAAAGTACGGAAAGGAAATCTTAAAGATATTGGCGTCTCATGGAAAGCCAGTGAATAGCGACAAAAAGGAGGATTCCAATGGGTGATGAACTTCAACTGTTCGTCAAATGGACAGAGTTCCTGAAATGGCTGCTGACTACAACAGAAAAGTTCCCGAAGAAAGTCCGGTTTACATTCACGACACGAATAGATAACCTTGCTCTGGACATCCTTGAGGATATAATCGAATTCAGGTACGATAAAAGAGCATTCAGCGGTAAAAAGGACAAGGCACGGGTTGCACAATTCTATTTCGACATGGAAAACGAACTGCTGCGCATTCGAGAAGAACTGCGGAATAAGACGTACATGCCCCAACCTCTTTGGATATTCCGGATACGAGAGCCAAAAGTAAGAGAAATTGGCGCCTCGGATTTCCGCGATCGTGTGGTGCATCATGCAGTGTGTAATATCATAGAACCGATTTTAGAGCGAGGTTATGTCCATCACAGTTATGCATGCCGAGCAGGAAAAGGCACTCACCGGGCTGTCCAACAGGCGCAGATATTTAGCCGTAAGAATTACTATTATCTTAAATGCGACATCCGGCAGTACTTTAGAAGTATAGGCCGTGAGATCTTAAAAGAGATCATTGTCAGAAAGTTCAAGGATCCTGATCTAATCTGGCTCTTGGACACCATCATAGACAATGCACAATCTGATCAGCCTGGGAAAGGCATACCCATTGGTAGTCTGACAAGCCAGCACTTTGCCAACCTGTATCTTGACCGGCTTGATCACCACATCAAGGATTCTCTAAGGGTCAAGGGCTATCTGCGGTATATGGACGATTTTATTCTTTTTGGCGCTGAAAAAACCGATCTCCACTCACTGCATATTAGTATCAGGAACTTCCTACACGATAAGCTTGAACTCGAATTAAAAGAGAAAGCAACGATGCTCGCACCTGTGCGGGAAGGTATTCATTTCCTCGGGTTCCGGATATTTCCTAATCTCATCCGGTTGAAACAAGAGAACAAAAAAAGAGCGTTTAATACGTTGAAGTCAAGAACCAGGGCATTCAAAGCCGGGAAAATAAGTGAAGCAGAATATTCTCGGTCTCTTATGAGCATCACCGAACATTTAAAGATTGCAAACTCATATAACTTAAGGAAGGATGTCTTTAATAAGATGTTCTTCTAAAGGGTAGCGGTCGGTTATGGTGCCAACCGGGTCATCCGCGGCGGGAGCTGGAACAACAACGCCAGGAACTGTCGGTCTGCGAATCGCAACCACAACGACCCCCGCAACCGCGACAACAACCTCGGCT
>CAZOEM010000410.1:0-2592 GCA_964578735.1 uncultured Halobacteria archaeon
CAAAACTTAAACTATTATATGAGGAATGTATGATGGACATCACTGAATTAATTAATAGGTTTAGAGAAGGTGAAAAAGATGACTGTGCCGGATAAAAACAAGCCCAAAGAAAAAATAGATACGCTACGATCTTTTATAAATTACAAAAGTGGTGAATTATTCATTGAAGACGTTTCGTACTTGACTATAATGAAACAATACCATACTGAAACTCCTGTATTTGTTTTTTCCAAAAATAGAATTATGGATAATATTAAGAACTTCTCCAATGCTTTTAAAAAAGCATATAAAAAGGTTAAGTTCTTCTACCCCCTCAGAGCGAACTACTTGCCAGACATAGTTGATATAATTAAATCCGAAGGGTGGGGGGCGGAAGTAACATCTTCTTTTGAATACAAAGTAGCAAAATTAGTAGATTCTCATGAAATACTTTTAAATGGGTTTAATAAGAAATTATATTCTGCAGTTATAAACGATGAAAAACTATTTTATATGGCTATTGATAGTCTGGAGGATGCAAAATATCTAAATGAATTAGGCACAAAGTTAAATAAAGTTGTAAATATTGGATTAAGAGTGCACCCAGAATTAGGTCCATTACAAACGAATGCACTAACACCCAGAGGGTTTAAACTTGGGTATGATATAAAAAGTGGTGATGCTGAAAGAGTTATCCGTGCTTTATTGAAGCTCTCACGGATAAATATCCTTGCATTAAATACACATATAGCTAATAGGCAATTAAGTCCTGATTTACATGCAGAAGCTTTACAGTCATTAATGAAGTTCGCAGACAAAATGCATTCTCAATATGGGATTGATTTCGAATATATAAATATTGGTGGTGGTTTTGAATCTAGAAATTTACTTGAACAGAAGGGTAGTTTAGATTATTTTGCAAACCGCTTTTCCGAAGAGTTATCAAGTGCACGAAAGGACTATACTTTGATATTAGAACCTGGTCGTTATATTACCTGTGACACAGCGGTTGTGCTTACAGAGGTATTAACACAAAAGATTAATACAAATCGTAGATGGATAATTGTTGATGTTGGCGTAAATACATTAATACCCTTGAAAAGTGCCTCTTTTGATGTTATTCCTACAATGTTAGATGCCACTTATGAGCTTTTCAATATTGGTGATTTCGTTGCTTCATCGATGGGTGTAATAAAAGAGAACATATTCTTACCTAAAAAAACAAAGAGTGGTGATATTTTAGCAGTTATAAACGCTGGAGCGTATACACTCTCAATGTCCGAACAATTTGGTTTGTTAAGACCCAATGTAATGATGGTGGACCAAGAGAAGAAAAAATTAATAAAAGAGGCTGAGGACGAAGAGAAGAGCATTAAAAGACTCAGGAGTCAGATGTGGTGAATGTGAACGCCGCTTTATGCAGAATTTGTAAATTATAAAGCTCATAGGAGATAGGCAATGTACGAAAAGTCAAAACTCAAGGAAGCGGGGTACTTCTACTCAAGAATGGTTTCAGAGACAGACAACCGCGACAATCTCCTTTTTGATCTAAGTGCATTTCTATCATCCGCCCGATCTGTCTTACAGTATGCCTTTAAGGAGGCTCAAACCAAATCTGGTGGTCCGCAATGGTATGAGAACCACATCACATCGAGCAAGGTACTGGCTTTCTTCAAGGACAAGCGCGATATCAATGTACATATGCAGCCAGTTCAAGTGAACCAGCATACTTCTATCCAATCGACGGAGGTTGTGCGCAGCTCAGAAAGGATCCATATCAAAAAATTCGACCAAACTGGTCGACTCATTGGCGAGTATTCATCTGAACCATCTGAGCCACCACCAGCACCCGAAATCCCACCTAAGGTCACGCATCGATTCACTTTTCCTGATTGGTATGAGACCGAGGATGTCTTGCAGCTTTGCCACCTATACTTAAACGAACTCCAACGTGTAGCGGAGGATGGTCAGAATAATGGTTTTTTGACAAAATGATACAATAAGAATCAACGCCGCCTAACAGCGGATAAAAGGGCAATCTAAGATTTCCCAAAATTGCCTTCGGCAACTTCTTTTATCCGCCATCAGTTATGCGAAATGCATATAAATGAGAAAAACATAAAGAGGTAAATGATGAGACTAAGAATCTACATAGATACTTCGGTAATTGGAGGATGCTTGGATAAAGAGTTTCAAAATGTTTCAAGACAATTGATCGATAAATTTAAGCAGGGAGAGATGATAATTGTGATTTCAGAACTGACGACACTTGAATTGAAAGATGCACCTCAAGAAGTTCGGGATATAATCAGAGAGATACCTGAGGAAAACAGAGAATATGAGGAATTAACGGAAGAGGCCGTTAATCTTGCCAGGAAGTACATCGTCAAGGCGTGATAGGGGGAGGGAAATTAGTTGATGCAGAACATATAGCGATTGCAACAATAAACCGTGTGGATGTGTTGGTGAGCTGGAATTTCAGACACATCGTAAACTTGCAGAGGATTCGTGGATACAATTCTGTAAACCTTAAATATGGTTATCCGTTATTAGAAATAAGGAGTCCTTTGGAGGTGATAACTTATGAGGAGTGAAAAGGAATTTGATGCCGTG
>CAZOEM010000410.1:2602-3245 GCA_964578735.1 uncultured Halobacteria archaeon
TGATGCGTAAAATCAGAGATAAGTTGAGCAAAGAGTTCAAGAGCATGAACTACCCTGAACAAAAGAGATATATAAGGGAAAGAATTAAGCCAGAAACATGAAGGTGAGAAGGATATGCATTTCGCATAACAGAGCGTATCTGGCTTCGGTGCTTTGCACCTACGCCCAAATTCCCCAAAGGGGGACTTCAGATATGCTCGGGACGTTAAGTAAAATGCCCAGGCCCGTCCTGCGAAACTCGAATAATGAGGAACAACATGAACAGCGAAAAAATAACTTTAAGACAACTTGAAACGCATCTGTTCAAAGCAGCGGATATTTTAAGAGGCAAGATGGACGCCTCAGAATACAAGGAATACATATTTGGCATGCTCTTTTTAAAACGTGTTTCTGACGTTTTCCAAATCGAAGAGCAGAAAAGTATAACAGACTTAAAAGCACAGGGCTATTCTAATGAAGAAATAAGTACGCTAGTAGAGGACCCCAATTTATACGGTGATAGCTTTTTTGTGGCTCTTTGGTAATTTACGTGGAACATATCTCCCTGATAATTCAAGCAAATAAGGAATATCCCTCAAGATCAAGGTATATGCGCTGAAACAGGTGTTTAACGTTTAGAATACCATAACAACGCCGTTTAATC
>CAZOEM010000411.1:0-3243 GCA_964578735.1 uncultured Halobacteria archaeon
CACTCTTCATAGCATTCTTATCCTGGCAGTTGATCTGAGCTGGGTTCTCGGATTTCCCACGTTGTCCTGCGAGCTTACCACGCAAGCGTTACCCCCGGCATGTTCCGCAGTAGGATTACCCCGAATGGATGGGGTCGCCGAAAAGGCAATCCGCGATGTAGCTTCCATGTCAACAGACCACAAGATTACACGGATTTTCACGAGATAATGAATAATAATAACCTAAATTTCAGTACCCTATTGGCTACATTATACCACAAAAATAATCCTAATTTCTTGTGTTAATCTTGTGAAATCTCGTGGTCTTCTATCTTTTTCTTTATGTATGCGAGCAGTTCTTCCTTAAAATCCGCTCTGCTCAATGCAACATCAAAAGTTGTCTTCAGCCATTCCAGCTTGTTTCCTAGATCATACCTTCGTCCATAAAATTCGTATGCATATATTTCCTGTTCATTACTCAATAATCTTAAAGCATCTGTCAATTGTATCTCGTTTCCTACTCCCGGTTTTGTCTGCTCTAGACAATCGAATATTCCCGGTGTTAAGATGTATCTTCCGAGAATACCCAAATCAGATGGTGCTTCTTCTCTCTTTGGCTTCTCTATTAGATCCTCTACGCCATATAAATGCCCCTCTTCCGTCTTCGCATCAGTAACTTTTACAACCCCATAACTCTCTATCCTATCCCGTGTCACGTGTTCAACAGCGATAATAGACGCCTTGCACTTTTCGTACTGTTCGATGAGTTGTTTTGTGCACGGAACATCTGAGAAGACAATGTCATCGCCAAGCAAAACAGCAAAGGCGTCATCGCCAACATGTTTCTTTGCGCATAAAATAGCATGCCCTAATCCAAGAGGCTCTTTCTGTCTGATGTAATGGATGTCTGCCAGGTGTGATATTCTCTCAATTTCTTCTAATGCCACAAAATTGTTTTTATTCTTCAATATCCACTCCAACTCAAAGGCTTTGTCAAAATGGTCTTCTATCGCTCTTTTACCTCTCCCTGTAATAATTATGATGTCGTCAATACCTGAAGCAACTGCTTCTTCTACCACATACTGTATCACGGGCTTATCAACCAGTGGAAGCATCTCTTTCGGAGAATTCTTCGTTATCGGTAAAAATCTCGTACCCAATCCCGCTGCTGGTATTACTGCTTCTTTTAGCATTTTCCCTCCTTCATCCTCAACCGCGCGATCACATTCAACGTCAAATCCATTAATTCATAATTCATAGGATATCCCATAAGCAACCAACATTCGTAATTCGTAATTCATTTCCCGTCGTCTCATTTACCGTCCTTCATCCTCAACCGCGCAATCACATTCAACGTCAACCCCATAAAAAGCCCAATCGCACCAAGGATCATGAAAATCGAGACCAACATCGCATAAGCAAGCGAGAAGTATCCATTCTGATTATATACCCGAAGCAGCAATATCCCGAAGAAGACCCCGATAAGAAACGTAACGACACTTTCTTTCTAAAGAAAGAACCTGTGCTAAGAAAGGAACTTTTTTGCTTCGCAAAAACTTTTACTAAAAAACATATTTCTTTGATAAAGCTTTCTTTTCCGCGAAGCGTTTTGATTAAACTTTCTTAAAGTTTGAAAGAAAGGGTTTAATCAAAAATAATAAACCTTGTTTCTTTAGTCAAGTTTTCTTTCCTAAAGAAAAGTTGTTAGTCAAGTTTTTAAAACTTTCCTTGCACTTTCTTATTCCTCAGATCCCTTACCTCTTCCTATAAATCTCATCATGATGCCTCCAATCGAGAAACCTGACCATTTTCTCCTCTTCAGCTATTTCAAAAACCAAAACAAATGACCTCTCCAGATGAACCCGCCTCGAACCCTTTAAATCGTGCCTCAGCGGCTTGTAACGGTGAGGATTTCCCATTATCTCTTCTATCTTTTTCATCACGGCATCATAAAGCTTCTTATCCTTCTTATACGTTCTCTTTAACTTTGCTTTCAACTTCTTTTCGATGCTGTAGCTGTATCCATACACTTTCAATCCTCCTCTATCAATCTCCTTAAATCCTCAATACCCGAGAATGTTTCAAAATCTCCTTCTTTCCTTATTCTCTCTAACTCCTTCAAATAATCCTCTTTAACCTCGTAAAACACATCCGTATATATCTCAACCAGTGTTTCAAGCATTCCCTCCATTCCTTCCACTTTACCTTTAAGGCTTTTCACATCTTCTAATATCGCCCTCACCATACTCCTTTCTTCTACTTCCATTTCAAACACCTTTATAAATCTTATTTTTATCTTGCTTTTATATAAATCTACTTTCTCATTTATTCTCTTCTCGCCTTCTTAACCGCACAATCACATTCAGCGTCAACCCCATAAAATAAAATTTAAAGCCCAATCGCACCAAGAATCATGAAAATCGAGACCCGCATCGCATATGCAAGCGAGAAATATCCATTCTGATTATATACCCGAAGCAGTACTATCCCAAAGAAAACACCAATAACTCACGTAACGACACTTTCTTTCTAAAGAAAGAACCTGTGCTAAAAAAGGAACTTTTTTGCTTCGCAAAAACATGTTTCTTTGGTGAAATTTCTAAAACTTTCTGAAAGAAAGGTTTTTTGATAATCAAAACTCCACACTCCACTCTATAATCCCCCAATTCTCAATAAACCACCCATGCACGCTATTCAATCATTCCTCAAATCCCGTCTGTGGCTCGTAACCTAACAACCTTTTCGCTTTCAAATAAAGGACAAATATCTGTGTCTGACATCCCAAACCAAACATTCGTAATTCATAATTCATTTCCCGTCCTTCGCCCTCAACCGCGCAATCACATTCAGCGTCATGCCCATAAAAAGCCCAAGTGCACCAAGGATCATGAAAATCGAGACCAACATCGCATAAGCAAGCGAAAAGTATCCATTCTGATTATATACCCGAAGCAGTAATATCCCAAAAAATACACCAATAACAAACGTAACGAAACCCGGCAATCCGATATATAACAGCGGTCGCTTCTCCGCAATGAGCCCAATCACCGAGTTGAGCACACCAACACCATGCGACACCGGATTCTTTGTCGACGTTTTAAAATCACCGTATTTACAGTTGATCTCCACGTCCGCAAACCGTAAATCCTGATCGTTTGCTATCCGTGTCATCTCTGACTCAACCGCGAAATCGTCCTTCACCAACGTGCCGGCCAACAGCTCTATCGCCTTTCTATTCAACGCCCGGAACCCGCATTGTGAATC
>CAZOEM010000412.1:0-3243 GCA_964578735.1 uncultured Halobacteria archaeon
AATCTGTGTTAATCTGCGTTAATCTGTGTCTTAAAAATCATTGGAAAATGATACATACTGTTCTGGTAAAATCTCCCTGGCTATTTAATGCTTATCCTGGTATAACCGCCCTAAAGTTCAGCTCGCCAGCGGGAATTCTTTGCATTTTGACTTTCGCCTTACTAACTCCCTTTACTAGCTCATTAATTCGTTCAACAGTATCTATCGAATAATATCGTTCTCCACATTGGCTACAAACCCATGCTGGTACGTCTTTTACCACCTCTACCTTCTCTTCTGCTTTTTTGATCACTTCCACTTCTTTTTCTTTCATTTCGCCACCACAAAGGCTGCACGGTTCCATCTTTCCATTTACCTCCTTTCTTCCTTTCTCAATCTAAAATTTGTCCACTTCGCAGTTTCCGGCTCATAAGTTGTTATTATCCTTACATGTTGTTCACATAAAGCTGCGAGTACGTGGATTGGTCTTGAACCAATAAATCCAAGCATCAAGAAACTTGGACATGGCTTATCATCTTCGTATTCTTCTATTATTTCTCCTCGTTTCACATTCATTTTTCGTCTTCTTTAGCTAAACTGTCAGCAGCTTTTCCTGCGGTACCGATACTTTTAACATAATCACACCTATTCATCTATCCCTTTTATTGCTAATAACTTTCTTCATACTATATAAAACATCTCCTCGCTTAAACTTGACATAAACCAAGGACAGTTTTGGTTGTAAATCTTATTGTTTTTTAAAAAGGTTTGTTTTGAAATTAGGATTTGGAATTTTTCAACATTTAGCACCCACACTAAAGTAGTGGGGTGCCCATTATACACCTTTACTCTGTCCTTTTCATTCATAAATCAGCCTTAGGAAACGCAACTTTGGTATAAGATTATCTAACCCGGAAATTTGATTTAACCCTCTTATAGTACTTGGAGCTGTTAAGTTAGGGCTGAGTGCCAATGTAAAGTTTATCCACGTCTTACCATTATTGCATTCGGTATTGATTTGTTTTACTCCGTCCGCTCCATTCTTTACTAATTCCCCTACTTCTTTAACCATTTCTAGCGGCGTCATTTCAAATAGCAGGTAGGGTAGATATAAAAGACGAGTTTGGAGATCGCCCAATTTAGCCCTTATTCCAACTAAGGTTCTTCTAACTTCTTCATCTTCTCCACTAACTGTTTCAAACTCTCTCAAACGCTCATATTTCTCTTCAATTTCCGTTATTGTTGCAATTATCTCCCTTTCCATCTCTGGTAATCTTTCTTTGTCAATTTCTATTTTAGCTTCATCCCACAAATTATGTACCTTCACAACGTTACCATGTTCAAGTCTCCAACCCTCTTCCCAATTAGGTTTAGAAGTTACATCTTTCGGTGAAACATCCTCCCATTTCTTGATTCCGTAATTCAAAACAAACCCTTAGCAAGAGTGTTTTGAACATTGGAATTTTGACATTGGGTATTGTTTGGCATTTGGGATTTGTAGTTTGGAGTTTTAATCCACCAGATATTGAGCAAATACATACAGTATAACCCTACATTCGCACTGTATTAATTGTTATCATCAGTAATAATATCGCCTCTTGCATCAAGATAAATTATATACATAACACGTCCATCATTTTCCATGTCCGTCAGCATCCCAATTATCCTAGATACCAACACCAACACGTATCGCAGCAGTAAGTCCTTCTATCTTTTCAAATAGTGTAGCTGTTGGTCTTAGTGTGGGCCTTGGAGTAGGTGTTAGTGTTGGGCGTGGGGTTAGTGTGGGCCTTGGAGTAGGCGTTAGTGTTGATGTTGGCGGTGGCATGGGCGGTGTTGGTATAGTAGGATGATTAAAATAATGTTCAGACCACGTCATCAGCGGATAATCGTCTTGATCTGAATTTATGCCGTAAGTACTATCCCCATTTATGCTGTAAGGATTATCCCAGATACCATCGTTATCAGTGTCAACGTCGGTGTAATCATCCCAGTAGTTGCCGAGGTAGTTTGTATAGGTATTTCCGTTGTAGGTGTAGGTTATTGGTGCAGGGGAGTTCCAGATGTTGTTTAATCCATAAGCACACACATTCCTACCATTACCTACGAAGTTATTGAAATAAATAACATTGTCTGGAGAACCATCGAGGGTAATTCCATCATTAATATTTGAATTTACAATATTATTAACTATGATGTTATTAGAAGAGAGTCCAATGAAAATCCCATAACTGTTGTTTGAAACGTTATTGCTTTTTATTTTGTTGTTAGAAGAGTATTCAATATTAATCCCCTCTCCATTGCAGACATTATTATTAGCGATGGTGTCATTAGAAGAATAGCGGACCTCGATTTTGGATACGTTATTGTTTGATATTTTAGAATCATTAGTATAGGCAAGGTCTATTCTTCCATTAGAACTATTCTCAACAATTATGTTAGAACAATTCGCTATGATGATCTGACCCCCTGTCACTGTAACTTTTATTCCTTCAATATTCTTGTAGTAGTAAATAGGTTTCCCATTGATAACGTTATCTTTTATTATATGCGTATTGAAATGAGATAAATTTCTGCCATAAATTGAGATCCCCTTATCCCCAAGCGTGTTAGTAAGTATGCTATTGCTTGAACAACTGTCGAGTGAAATTTCAGCCCCGATTATGTTGTTGTTAGCTATATTATTGTTAGAATAGGATCTAAGATTGATTTCGCTTCCTTTGTTGTTAGTCAGGATGTTATTAGAAGCGAAATAGAGAGAAATCGTTGCATTGTTATTGGTTAAAACATTATTATTAGAAGACCAAAAAAGATTAATAAAGGAAGCTTTATTGTTGTCTATGATATTATTAGAAGAAGTTATGAGAAATATATCAGCATTTTTATTTGACTGGACATTGTTGTTAGTTATACAAATATGAGAGGAATCTCGGAGACGTATTCCATAAGGGTTATTTAAAGCATTGTTATTGGAAATGTTGCAATAGTTTACATGATCAAGATATATCCCCGCAGACCCACCATGTGATGTATAGTCCCACTCTGTTAGTGCTCCCTTCACCGTAAACCCGCTAATATTCCCATAATCCGCGGTTACTGTAAAAACGTCTTCATTTGATTTTGCGGCTTTAACAATACAATTTTTATAGCCATTCTCTGACTGGATTGTCAAACGCTTATTCACAGCAACATTCTCTGTATATGTTCCATCTCTGACGATAATCGTGTCTCCCGCATTTGCAGCATCCACAGCAGCTTGTATCG
>CAZOEM010000413.1:0-3236 GCA_964578735.1 uncultured Halobacteria archaeon
GTGTATATGCACTCCAAGCCAAGCTGCGCCCTAGTATCTTCTCATTTGCAATGCCCGTATTTGTCTTGTCCGACTGAAATTGAGACCAATCGGATGCAATCGCCGGCGCTACAGTCACAGAGAGCAATAGAGCTAATATGCACAATAACGTTACGGAAATAGCCATATTCTTTTTGCCGTTTTCATTACCTAATAATTTTTTTATCATCTTCCCCCCTGTTCCTCTACAGTACCTATAGAGAGGTATACAAATACCCCTCATTTTCATGGCCCGGCATCTGCTCGTTTTTATAGTAGATAGAGTCATGGAGTGCATCGCTGAAGGTTTTACCCTCGGATGCCTCTACCTGTTTCTCGAACTCGTCCAGGAATTTTATTAGCTCCTCTGTACTATCGGCACTTATCCCGTCTTGGGTATTCAAGACACATTCCTTAAACCGATCTATGAATGTCACTATTTCTTTCACGTCTCTCTCGGTAATGCGCGTATCCACGTCAATTCTATGAGCATCTTGACTTACCATGAGCGAATACTTGGACAGGAGTCGAGCTGCTTCATTTGTCAGAGCAGAATCACACCCAATAACCTTCGCCAACTCCGGACTATTCTCATAGTAGCGATCCACGTACTCATCCTTAAGATTCTCGTCCCTCTGTGTTCTTAGAGCATTCAGGATTCCATCGGCATTAGGTACATCTGCCTGATAAACAGCAATCTCAGCAGGACAATGAGGTGGCCACACATTCTCCAGACAGTTGTTTGTTTCGTTTAATTCGTCTACAACATGGTCATCATCTACGCATACATTTATTGTGTCGAAGTTTCCTGTGCACTCAATAACAGTATTGAATGTACTTGTGTAGTTATCGCCGGGCGCCAAATCCACAGGTACCAGCTTATGTTCTATTTCTACGCCGTCAACGTATAGCGTGGTATTATGACCTCTTGGAGCAATCGCAGTGCCGTTGTTGAGTATGTCATAAGAGACATTATAGCGGCGTGCAGCTTCTTCCACCCATATCTCCCATTTCTTCTCGACTACCAGGTCTGGCTTCTCTTCTGTACTGCATGTGAAGAATACTGGGGGATAGTTATATATACCACTACCATGCACCGGATCGACCGCATAGACACCCCACGTGCCTACTGAGGACCATGAGAATGTGCACGTACCATCAACACCCGTGGTTCCTACACTTGGTCCTGGTTCCGGTCCCCAGGGACCCATAGTGCCAACATGAACACTTGCGCCATTCAAGAGGTGGATTCCTGTTATGTTCTTCCAGGTAACCGTTGCGGTTAGTGTCTCGCCAACCACTATTTCCGTTTTGTCAAGCGCGGTGAGCACTGAATAATATTGCAGATTGTAGTTATACCAGTGCACCCGGTCGCCATCAAAAATTACCTTCTGAGCTCCTCCTACTGGCGGTACCTCCTCGTTGACCGCATACGACCAACTGTTATTATCTGCTGGGTCGTTGCCGATTTGAACCACGTATTCGCCCAAAGTACCTATTGTTATCTGGACGTTGATCCCGTTATTTTGACAGTAGATCACGAGTGCTCCCATCGCAGTCTCGTTGTCTATGGTGACCCCGTCCTCTGTTACTGTGCCCAGACAAATCGAATATCCAGATGCATCAAAGATATTCCCTGCGATTCCATCTGCTCGGATGTCTACCTTAATGGAAGGGCATTTGATGATGTTCACCTCGCAGTTGTTCGTCTCGTCGCTTTCGTTGACCTCGTTATCGTTATCCGCACACACAGTGACATTGAGGGTCGAACCGCATGGGCATGGCTCTGGATTGAAACTGCCATTGTAGCTCTCTCCTGGGTTCAACACTGGACACGGTTGACTTTCCATAAGCACGCCGTCAACATACTTGCAGGTTGTGCTTTCTCCGGCCGGAGCACTTCCGTTATTGGTGACTGTGTAGACCACCGAGAAATTGCCATCCGCTATTGTCACCGACTTCTTGACCACTAAGTCTGGCTCCTCTTGGCTCTCACAAGCGAACGTGCCATCGTGCCAAGCTACTGGCGTTATCTCGTTGTCATCTGGATCTTCAATATAAGATTCGCTAGTATCCCAGATCAAATCCGTTAGACAAGAGCTTGTTTCATCGCAGCAGTGAATTGTTAGCGTGCCAATGTGCACAGGTTGGTTAGCCGGATTTGAGGACAGTGTAGAGGCAACTATTTTCACATGACCCGGCGGTGTCAAATTTGCCTCACACCAAAGGTCCCAATTTGTATAATTGCCCACGAAATCCGTCACGTTAGCGCAGCAGAAGGTGTAGTCAAACACACCATAAAAGCCAGCGCTAGGGACATCTGTTTGTATCCAGACGTCAACATCAACGGTCTTGCAATACTCTGCGCTACTATCCTGTGGATCAAACCACACGCTACTGTCTCCTATCACTCTTTGATGGCGGTCTATCTGCTTTTGTGGTATATCTGCTAATGCCGAAGGTACTGCAATCACTGCAATCACTGCAAATACTACTAATATACTAAACAATACCATTTTTTCTTTTTGTTTCATTTTTTTCTTTTTTACCTCTATTTTTATTTTCGATGCACTTACCACAATACCCATTTTTAATCAACCTTTTCTTGAAAGTTTGATGGGCGGACCCCCATGCATCTCGGACCTTTTAAACCGTGGTTTTTACTTCTCTTTTTAGCCGCCACATTTGCAATTCAGCGGATCTCCGAAAGTAAGATGACGGAATATTCTCCTTCCATCGCTCGTCCTTACTCTACCATCCCCGGTAACATCCGCAGCCCACAGATTATCGATTGGAACTCCGAAAGTAAGATGACGGAATATTCTCCTCCCATCGCTCGTCCTCACTCTGCCATCCCCTGTAACGTCCCCGCACATGCCCCTATCGAGTGCATATAGATTCCCGGCATCGTTTCCGAAGAAGACACGCATGTCGCCCCCATTGCTGTGGACCGAAACACCCTGGAGGATGTATTCGCCACTCCCCATCGATTCCATAGGTTCGTAATACCAGCACAGTTGACCGGTTTTATTTATGCAATAGAGCCTGCCGTTCTCACAGTTGGTAGTAAAGTAAATGTAAAGCTCATTGCCAGCGACAGAAATCACCGGAGACGCCTTTATACCTGGCGAACCATCACCATTATTGTCTGGGGTTTCGTAATACCATTCGATCGTGCCGTTTGACTCATAGATACAATAGAGCCTGCCGTTAGCTTG
>CAZOEM010000414.1:0-3233 GCA_964578735.1 uncultured Halobacteria archaeon
GAGGAAAGCATTCGAACGTATAAATGAGCGTGCCATCACTACACCCGAAGGTTGGAGGATACATCTAGAGATATGATCGAGAAGTGCGCAAAAAGAATGTCGTAGGTGGGAACGTTATGTTAGTTCCTGATGGCTCTACTAATCCCATTCGGATTTTTGAGTTTTCGATAGTAGTCTAAAGCTTTACAAAAACATTTGATTGCTTTATTTAACGACTGTTCTGTCATATAAGACAATTGACCAATCTGATAACTGCAGCTCGCTATGATTAATTTGTAGTCCATTTTTTCTGTTATCCTTAAAGCTTCTGAATACTTATTGTAAGCTTCCCAATATTGCTTCTTCGCCTGAAGAATAACTCCTTGCGTGTAAATCAGTTCCTCATACTTCCTTGCCCGGAAAAGGTGAAAATGCGTATCAAGAATGTGTTGAATATCAACCGCTCCTCGCTGTTCCCTCTGTATAGCCATTTTTTCCTTAAAGTATTCGGCAGCCTTTATGTGCAGCTTTTCCTTTTCTGTTTCATCCAATCTCGTAAACACATATTCTCGCACCACTGGATGGATTCGATAAGTAACCACATCTTCGAATCTTTCTAATTGCAACAAAGATACTTTGATAAGTCTATCCAGAACCTGCATACTTCCTCCCGTCTTTGTGACTGCATCTATTTCAAAACCGCTCTTGAATGCACACAGTCTCTGCAAAGTGTTTCGCTCTTCATCAGTAAGGCTTGAATATGATTCACCCATGAAGTAACGGTCAAGCTCCTCATCAAGCTTTGTTTTTACCTCAGGATATTCAAGAACATCATTCAGCGGTCGTTTTACAGTATAAGAGTCCAGTAACTCGATTGTTTTGGGATGACCTCCTACCGTCTCAAATGCCTTCAGTTTGTCCTTCAGAGGTTCTTTGCTGAGTCGGTTAAAAAGATAAAGGCATAGCATGTAAGGGAACGCACAAATACTAATTTACCCGAACTGTATCATGTTTCAAGGATTTTTAAGACACAGATTAACGCAGATAAAAAAATGAATCCGTGCAATCAGTGTAAATCAGTGTCGAAAATTAGGGTATATTAATTTCTGTGTTTTCCCCTTGTAAATGATACAACCGGTTTAGGACGTCATGGTTTCCGGATATTCCCGTCTTCAGCCAGCACCCTCAGCATCTCCACAACTGAGTATGCAGCACGAGTTATACCCATACTCCGACTATCCACATCCGTACCCGCAAGGTAGAGGTTCTTGATAGGAGTGCGAATATCAGCGAATTTGCCGGCAATCGTAACTGCCGCTTTCTCCGGTATCGTGATCTGTTCATGCTGCATCTCAATCTGATTTTCTATTTCTGGGATAGCAGTGTAGATAGTCTCGTATGCCTTCTTCGTCTCCGATTGTTCTGTTTTCGTATCATCAATCAGAAACGCAAAGCCTACAAGTTGCTTATCCTTCGGTGCAAGTGAAGAGTCGTAGTTGCTGATTGGCATCGCCCAGTAAGGATTATTCTTAAACCATACCTCAGACCCAATGTAGTCGAACGCGTCCAGTCTCTTCTCCAGGCCCAACCAGATAGTAAGGCTCTTTGCCTGGGCAATTTCACTCAGCTCTGCTATATATGACTTTGGCAGATCATCAACGACCGATGATAGCGCCTTTGCAAAGCCCGTGTAGATAACCATATCTGCATAATATATCTCATCTGCTTCAACGCCCACCACCCTGCCCTCCTCGACCAGAATGCGTTTCACCTCTCTTTCGGTCTTGATTTCAACCGTCTTTGGGAGCGAATAGAGAACTGCATGGAGCACCGACTTGAGCCCCCTGCGCGGGTACCCCTGCGAATCGCTGCTTCTCTTTGTTGCAAGCCAGCCAATGTACGTCAGTGGGCTGTAAAGATTTTTGAGCAGGTTTGATCTGCTAAAAGAATTGTTCAACCTTGCCTGAAGAGATGTGTGCAGGTTGGAAGGCAATATAGATTGAAGTATGGAGTCAATTAGCTGCGGCTTCTCGTTTTTTGCCACTACTATCCTTTCAAACTGCTCTTGTGTGACGCTGTCTCTGATAAAGTCACTACCTGTAAGAGCTCGGTATGCGGACATCTCCTTCATAGACTTGCCTGACAGAAAGTACGCGATAGCATTGACAAAATCATACGTGTCTTTTGAGAGTGTGCGCGGCAACATGTCATACACCGTCTGTTTGGATAGGTCAAAGCCAAAAGTAGAGAGCGTAATCGCTTTGGTAATCGCCGGTGCCAGAACGAGTCGGTCCTTCTTCGGCAGTAGATCGAATGTCACGAGTTCCTTTAGATTCGTTGGTATCTTGACAAACTTGTTCTCTGCTCGCACATAATAATACCCGTAGTCCTCAAACACCGGCACATAGTCAAAATAGGTATCCATCAGCCGCTTTAAAGGGCCCTCCACGAGCTCCGTGATGGCATGTGGTCCGGTATCAACCTGATAGCCGTCTATCATGTAACTGTTGCAGTTTCCACCAACGTACTGCCTTTTCTCAAGCACCAGAACGCTCTTACCGTGCTTTGACAGTGTCAGGGCAGCCAGAACTCCGCTTATTCCCGCACCGACCACGATAACATCGTACTTCTTCATCTTCGTACTCTCGTTTGTTAATCGTTAGTTATCCAACTCATTCACACTATCAACAGCAACCCGAAGAAGATTATCTGCTCCTGTGGTGACGTGCGCACCTCTATCTCATAACCTGCCTTTCGTACAGTCGCATACACGTCTATCCCGCACGCCTCCATTGACGGCCTCGCCTTATCCTGGTGTTCACAAAATCTCTTAGCCACATGGTCTAACACAAATCCCTCTCTCTCCGGCAGACAATCCCGACAGTAAGTGCAGGGAAGCGCAGCCATTGCAAAAGCTTTGTAATACCCTGCGAGAAACGCATGCCGCTCTAACTCAAACATGGTATTGTGCATCTTGAATATTGCATCCCAGAGGTAATGATGGATATGCGCAGGCGGCACCTTTAAATTCGGTTGCACGTCCGTAAATCTTGTGATAATCGCTTTTTCATAGCAGTTTATTAGCCTTCTCGTCTCTTCTGGTCTCGGTGTGTACGGAGGACAGGTCAGATGCTTCCCGTAGCCCTTACAGCCATACTCACATTTCCACCGTACCCATTCGGCTACCTCGACTTCATCTGCGGGAATGAGTTTGAAATCATTGTGTATCTCCCGCAATTCCTGCAATAGCGTTT
>CAZOEM010000415.1:0-3231 GCA_964578735.1 uncultured Halobacteria archaeon
AATTATAGAGTCCACAAGTGCATACATAGTTCCTGATCAATTAGTGCAATATTATGTAACGGATATTAATAGAACAGCGAAAAAATTTGAAGATTTAGATGAACTGTTTACTTTTTGTTATGAATCAGACTATGCATGTAAATTAAGTGAATATGATTGGTGGAATACTTTTGATCCTATAATTTAGCCCATAATTATGTGAATTTTCAAAGGAAAAAGTGGACTGGTAGGGTCTTAGAGGTAAAAAATGGAAAGAACAGAACAGTTTAGCGTGGTTGAAGTATTAAGAGGATCGTTTGATCTTATTCGCGATAAGCCCATATTATTGCTTCCCCAATTGCTAGTAGTAATTCTTTTTTACCTGCCAGATGTAATTGGTGAGTATTTAGAGGCGAATAAGATAATACCTGACCTGTTGAGTCCTTCTTTATATGTTTTACTTCCACTTATACTCTTATCAGTAGTTTATACTCTGCTTCTATTTTTCATTCCAACTATTGTTGATGCCATGTATCCTTCTTTAATCAAAAACAGAATAGATGGGAAAGAAGTGGATTTTAAATCTGCATTTAGTGCTGCTAAGAAGAAGACATTGTCAATTTGGGGTGCTATCGTTCTCATGAGTTTTATTGTTGTCATAGGTCTTTTTCTTTTCGTAATTCCCGGTTTGATCTTCCTTGCTTGGTATTATTATACTATACCTGCTATAATGCTAAAAGATATTGGAGCAATCGACGGGATGTCGGCAAGTAAGGATTTTGCAAAGGATAAGAAATTCAAAACTTTTTTACTTTATATCACTCCTTTCTTTTTGATTTTCTTACTGGCAATTATTTTTCAAGATGTTTATGTGATGCCTGCAATGGATTGGGTAGCTGGTTGGGTAATTGTTTTTGGAATTGAGTTATTTCTTACTGTTTGGGTAGCAGTAACACCTGCATATGCATATATAAAATATGCATGCACATCAGTCCCAGAAGAGGTGGAACAGAAAGTAATCCTTTCTGGAGATTTAAAGAGGGAATGTGTTAATATGAGAAAAGAAAGTAAAGAAATGATTGGAAGAATTTTAACCGTTGTTGGCGTGGTTGGGATAATATGTGTAATTTTAGGTAGGATAAGATTAGCAACTGCCTCCTGGTGGGGATATGCAAGGTTTGAATGGTTTCCGAGAGACATCCTTTTTCTAATAGGTGCAATATTGCTTGTATTCATGGGTTTAGCAATTTTAGGCGGGTGGGATAAGAAAACAGTTATCAAAGATGAACACGGAATACATCCGATTATATACGGTGGAATAATAACAGTGATAGGCGATCTGATGCTCATAGGAATACCGCTATTGCTTTTAATTACAAATCCACCAGTGGAACCATCGGGGGCAAGAGAAACGATGCTACTAATGTCATGTCTTTTAGGATTGTTTTTGGGCGCGGCACTAGGATACTTAGGATTAATAGTGGGTGTTATTTGGGAAATCACAAGAAGGTTTAAAAGGAGAAAATGAAATTTTAAACCGATGAAAGGATATTTAAGGTGAATGATGCTGAAAAGCCTAAACAACAACGGGGATGCCCCCGAATTCATTCGGGTGTGGTATGGTTGGGGCTTTTAGTAAATATAAAAATATGACATGAAAAATGGAAAGTGAAAGAAGAAAATCTGGAAAGGCATTGATTTCTGTGGTTATATTCGTGGCATTCGTATGTGTCGGCTGTGCTTCCGCAGCAACGCATTATGTTAATCCCGGCGAGTCCATTCAAACCGCAGTGGATGCGGCAAACCCCAACGACACCATCATCGTGCGTGATGGCACCTACACCGAAAATGTGAAAGTGAACAAAAACGTAACAATTCGATCGGAGAAAGGATCAGCTCACACGATTCTTTCTGCAGCAAAATCAAACGATAATGCCATTAAAGTAACTGCGAATTATGTGAATATAGCAGGATTCACGATTAAAAATGCAACAGGCTCCTATAAAGCGGGGATATATCTTGGGACTGGTGTTGAGCACTGTAACGTTTCGGATAACTATGTGTCAAGCAATGACTGCGGCATCCGCTTGTATAAATCGAGCGACAACACGATCACAAATAACATCGCAAGCTCGAACAGCAAGTTTGGCATCTACCTGTATTCTTCGAGCAACAATATTTTAGCCAACAACAGCGCAAACTCGAACAACCTTGATGGAATCCGACTACGGGCTCATTCCAACAATAACACCCTGACCAATAATATAGCCAACTCGAACATTGAAGCGGGAATCCTATGCTGGACTTCTTCCGACAACATTTTGACCTACAACAACATCAATTTGAACGCCTATGGAATCTGGGTGTATAATTCTTCTTGTTACAACATCTTAGCTAACAACAGTGCAAACTCGAACGATAAGCAGAGCATCCGGTTATCCTCTTCGAGCAATAATAGGATCTACCTCAACGATTTCGTGAATGACGGCGATAACGTTTATTCTTATAAATCGACTAACTTATTCAACTCGTCGTCAGAGATAAAATACACCTACAATGGTCATACATACACAAATCAGATGGGTAATTACTGGAGTGATTACAATGGAAATGACGTAGATAAAGATGGAATAGGCGATACACCTTACAGCATGAATTCCAATAATGACGAATATCCATTGATGGAACCTTTTGAATATTACCATTATCTGCCTCAATATCCCGATATAATGGTTGATGATATATGGATTGAACCAGTGGAATTTAATCCCGGCGATGAGGTAAAGCTTTATGCAAGAATTAAAAATATAGGTGATGCAGACGCTGTTGGCAAATTCTGGTGCAACATATATGTTGATGATACCTTAATTAAGCGCTACCATAAAAAAGGTTTAGCTGCTGGCGATAGTGAAAGAACGTGCAAAACGTACACTTGGCCCGACGATTGTGAGTCGCATATGATCAAAGTAGTAGTTGACGCAGATGGAAATATCACAGAATCTAATGAGGGTAACAATGAACGTTCGGAGACATTTTCAGCTACTCTTGTGCCCACACCAACACCTTCTCCCACACCATCACCTACGCCTACGCCGCTACCGGATAAGCCTGATCTCAAAGTTACTGTTACTGCCATTTATTACAAATGGAGTGGTATTACGATGGGAAGCTTTAAAGTTAAAAATATTGGCGGTGCACCAGCATCAACTGAATTTGTTACAAGTCTGATACTGAGTGACGGCCCTCATAATT
>CAZOEM010000416.1:0-3230 GCA_964578735.1 uncultured Halobacteria archaeon
GCTCACGCAGCGTCTTAACGCCATTGCCTGCAGCATCCATTATCAAAATCCGGTTCACCGTAAATTGACCTTCTAAGGTGGTGGTAGCCTCGAGATATTCAGTTAGCGTATCCATCATCTTCAATGTGTTCTTTCCAAGATCGGCGTGACCATTAAAGGTCTGGAAGTATATGGGATGCCCTTGCCCATCATGAATGAATACATGTTCCAAGCAGTTCATTACCCTGCCAAGCATTGCAACCCTGCCCTTATGGCACGACTTCGATGACCACAGCGCTTTGGTGTTACCATCGATCTAATAGCATACGGAGATGCTATCCAACTTGTTCCTCTTGCCCCAGAAGTCAATCCAGAACTTTGCTATCGCTTCTATCAGCTCATTGGAGACCTTAAGGTATTTCAATTCGCTGAGGTGCTTATCCAGGGTTGAGGCTTTGTAATTAACTCCACAGAGGTATTTCAAAGCATTGCCTCTTGGATTGTCTACGCTTCTAACCCTTCCGTTTGCGGTGACCTGCGGTAGCGAAAAAAGGGCAAGTGCATATCGCATAATGGATTCTCTGGAGAGCGAAAATATACTCATGGAAGCAAAACGTTTAAGGCTGATTTTCTCGTCTAATGACTTGAATCTCGACTCTTTCACCTGAGGTAACTTATTATACTCGGGCGTGAACCTGCCGTTTGAACGCAGGTCGGGATGATCCTTTTGAATTAATTCACTTTCTTTGAACTCCTTAGATTCTCTCTTCTTTTGCACGCACTGACAGATTGAATCGGTGATTGTATCGATTAAACCGGTGCCAAGGGCAAGTGCAATCGGTATCTCAGATGCTCCTGACTCATCAAATGCCTTAATGCCCTTTTTAGATCGAATCCAATTCAAATCGTTCTCTCTGCGAAAGTTTTTAATCACCGTGTTGGATATGAAAACTCCAAATTCGTTTTTAATCTCATTTTGGACTTCTGCGGAAGTCACAGACCGATTGTACACGATTAAGCCTTTCGCAAAATTCTTTATGTCATTCGTGAATTTTAGGTTATTGCCCTTGCTTCTTTGGTCCTGTAGCCCTGCTCCCCCTTCTTCCCGCAGCGCCTTTCTGTAAAGATAATATTGTGCCCGCCCGAAAGGTGGATTTTTCTCTTTAAAATACTGATTAATCGTCAGTGGTGTGTTTTCCACCTCGTCCATGATCTGAAGAATCATAGATGCTCGCGCATCTTTATTCATCGACTCCATGAATCTATAAATGCTGTTTTAATATATAAATATTGTCTAATTTAACCTGTCGCTAAAAATATTATCGCCGAAAGTCATGTATTATTTCAGTTATGTTTTTAGTACCATCGCACATTTTCAATAACTTAAAAGCCAGTTCAATTTCTTCGCCTTCTATGGTTATAGAAGACCATGCCAATTCAAAAACCAACTTTTTGTTGTCAAAAGATATCAATGCTAAACATAGCGGCTTTAACTCCTTTTCACTCAACAAACTCTTACGTTGAAAAGTTCTGCGAAACGTTGCTGTTACATGATCTTTTTGTTTGCTACTTTTATATTTTAATTACTTTTAGATTTTAATTATTTAATAATATATTTATATTTTAAAGTTAAAAATTAATATGTATTGATACCCAAATGACTGATATGTTTTTTCTTTAAATTAAACCTGCGCATCAATTAGTGTTATGACAAGAGCTCGATATTCGCATGACTTAAATCTCAAACTTCAAATACCAAATTATCAAAATTCCAATGTCCTAAACAACTTTCTGCATCGCAAGAAGCTTTAAAAAGATTTTTTGGAAAAACTTTTTAATATCAAAAATCTATTTATTAATGTGGTAAGAAAATGAAATTAAAAGTTGTTATAACGGAAGATTTAGAAGATGGGGGATACAATGCGAGCTGTCCCGCATTACAGGGATGCCATTCCCAAGGCGAGACAATAGAAGAGGCGTTGGAAAATATCAAAGATGCAATACAGGGATGTATGGAAGTTATTAATCAGAGAGCTTTGAAAGGGGTCAAAGAAAAAGCGGTAGAAGTAGTCGTGTAAATGGCGAAGTTACCTGTAATATCAGGGCTCAAAGCAGTAAAAGCTTTTAATAAAGCTGGTTGGGTCGTGAGTAGGCAAACGAGAAATCATGTCATTATGGAAAAAGTTGGACATTCCACTACGCTTTCTGTGCCAAAACACAAGGAGCTAAAGAGAGGTACGCTTAGGAGTTTGATTAAAGATGCGAGATTGACTGTTGAAGAGTTTGTTGAGTTGTTATGATAGAAAAAGGCGGTATTTGGACTCAAAAAGGGATATTTGAGATGATAGGGAGTTTAGCAGGGATGCACCCGATTTCAATCGGGTGTGGCGTGGCTGGGGCTATCAGAAGTAGAGTTGGTAGTGTAAGCCTAGAGGTTTTGTGGTGTGATGCTGCAAAAATTCAGACCTTTATAAGCTGCAACATTATGCAAAGTAAAAGAGGATGATAAACTTGGATTTAATTTTTTAAAAAAATCCGAGATCGCCGAGTACAAGAGATATTACGGGCTCCTGAACCTATTACAAAGAAGTAAGTGTAAAGATGGCGAAGAAAAAACGATATCGTGGACATTTCTGTAAGATATGTGGGCAGATCCTGCCAAACGAGAAATTCTCTGGCAAAGGACACGCAGCCCATATCTGCAAGAAATGTGCCAAGAAGTTAAAGGAACAAAAGTCAGAAGAGCTCGCTCTCAATCGCATTTACCATGTGTGTCAATATCAAAACCTCTCGCGAGACAACCGGCGGATGCTGGAGAAATACACCCACAGCAAAAGAGAGCGAATTCGTTCGGCAGCACTGGAAGTAATCGCGATTTTTAGGAAGCCCCCCTTATCTGACGGGATTGAATACTCGGATGATGATTTCTTAGACGACACATAGAAAAAAAATTAAATAGTATCGTACATAGAAATCATTCCAACGGATGAATTAGCATCAGAAGCATGGCTTACAAAGTGCAGATATGGCAATCGCCTTCTCTGCACGATATATGCCCTTTGCTGGATGGCGATAATTGTCCCGGTCATAGCAAGCGGCACATTTGCAACGAGTTTCGCGGTTGACATCGGGTTAATGCGGAAATTTGACCGGTTGATTATACCGATACTTTTTCCATATAGAAATGGCTTTGCAGGATGTTGTTAAGTTTAAGAAACAAAAAGAAAGCTTTACCCAAGGAATAGTATAAT
>CAZOEM010000417.1:0-3227 GCA_964578735.1 uncultured Halobacteria archaeon
CTACCCAATCTTTTAAATCTTTGGCGTCTCTATCAACCTTGTCAAACCTTTTATCTGCCGCTTCAAACCTTTTATCTGCCGCTTCAAATCGGCGATTTGTATCTGCCCTGAAAGCCCTTAATTCCTGCAACAGACTTTCAAATCGTTCATCGCTCTTCTTCATATACTCGTAAAATTCGCTCTTGCCCACAAATTCCTCTGCTAAAATCCCGAATAGCTCCATTCTGAGTGCGGGATGCTCTTTTAATAGTACTGGTAAACTCCTGACCACTTCTTCCGCTGTTATCATGATCCTTATTTTAATACGATCATCGGATAATATAAAAATATTGGTTATTTAAATATAAATATTATTTATTATGCATTGAAGAAGACATTAAAGGAGGGACCTATATGACCACGATAGACATTATTTTAATTTGTGTCGGAATAGTTTTGTCGCTCATTGGGCTAGCAGGGCACATATATTTGCTTCTCAAAAGAAGAAAAGCACGCTCAGTCGAAACAATAGAAGAACCTCGGCATCCTAAAAACGAAATACCACCTAAAATAGCCATAAGTGGAGAGAGAGCAACAGAAGAGCCGCCTGTATCAACAAAAGATTTACTTTTCGCTGCCCTAGCTCGACGATAGCTCACTCACCCAAAGATAAATTCTGAGCGATAGCTTTCTAACGTCGGGTCTGCCTTGACTGCGTCATTATAGCATCTCTCAGCCTCTTCTAATTCCCCTTTCTCCTTAAGCAACATAGCTTTATTGAATAGTGCCTTTGCATATGCTGAGTCTATTTCCAATGCTTTATCATAACAGTTCCCCTCTTCTTCAAGATCCTTTAATCCATGATAAGCGACACCTTTCATAAGCCATGCCTCCTTGTGGTTGTGTGCTATTTCTATTTTGTTGTATGCGCAGCAAAGTTAATTAACTTCTCCTTGCCCCTATTATCACGTAAAGTGAGTGCATCACCTGTGGAAACCAAAATACCTTACGATTTCTTCAAGGTCTCTTCCTATGTAACCACTAAATCGCTGCTGAGAAGCAAAAAGGTGGTTGTATACTTTTTCCTTATGTAGTCTCATTGGATCACCCAATCTGTAAGTTCGAAGGAGTTAAACATGCTTTTTTCAAACGCACCCGTTCTGAGAAAATGACCACTATAAAGTAAAATGAACACATGTTTTAAATACTACAACCACTATAATAAAAATGGTGATAGTAATGGAAATACTTGTAGCATCTGAAGAGATAAGTGGAATTGAGATACGAGGTGGGAAAGAGAAGCTTGAAATAAGAGGTGGCAAAGAAGATCATGTGTTAAAACTTAGGGCTGTCTTAGAGGCCATCAACGGAGAAATAAAGGAGAGTATAGAGCAGGAGTGTGACGTAAAAATTGAGATAACGGGCTCTGTCTCAATTGGTGGTGAGGGTGGAATTAATTGGGGAATCCTAAATCTCGGAGGATCTGGCGAGAAAAAGGATTCTGTAACGATCTCTTTAACAACTAAACTGGTACCAACCTCGTAAAAGGATGACCATAGACAGTATATGCAAGATACATGATATTTGTATCCATTATTTTTTTTCTAGCCTCTTTGACCGACCTAGCAATGGGGATCCCATGCAAAAAATTATCATAGAAACATTTCGCAAAATCAGAAGCAGGCTGGCCTACTATCATCCAATTTGTCCCAATCCATGCGTTTTTATTTTTAAATACATTCGCTAATGTTATAGGAACTACGAAACATATTCTGTTTTGTGTATTACATGTATTCATAAAAACAATGTTAGCCGCAGGTGGATTACGATTAATACTACCAACACTTATCCTTCCATCCTCTAGTTCTATCTCTCTGTTTCCGTCATAATGTGTTGCAAGATGCAAAATATTAAATATTTTATCATCAAGCTTTCTAATTTCAGCACATTTTCTTATTTCCATCAGGTCTACATTGAAATGTTTTAGGCAATCTCTTTCTTCATTCGCATATTTCTGATCATTACTAATTATAGCGACTTTTATCCTATCTCCAATTTGAATTTGTAGCTCTGGAAAATCATAATTATCGTCTACTCTCGCTATGGAAAACCTATCACCCCAAAAAAATTCTTCTCCGTTTTGAAGTCTAACATACAGTAATTCCCAAATAGGGTCAATTTTTTCCTGGTCCGTTTTTTCCAGATCGTAGTTAATCCAAACCGAATCAATCGTTTTGTAAACTATTAGTTTCTCATCTTCTTTTCTAATATTATAGGCATAATAAGTTTTCTGTTCTTCACGATTCATCTCTTCAAGTATTTCCCATTCATCCTCTTTTTCATTCATAATTGTGATTGTTCCCGTAGGCTGTTTGTCCTCGAATATCGTCTTTAATTTTTCCGTCTTCCCGGCATGCAACTCCGCTACTATTTTATCTACTAAATCTTTGTCCTCCCTAGTATACCAAAGTGATTTATATTCTTTAACAAAATCCTGCATTTCGCCAGGAATTAGCTGGTCAAACAAAAGTTTTCCCTCATCCTTTATCTTTTCTACATCGCTCATATAAGTTTCCTTATCAAATCTGCCATTTTGCCGTTGTTCATTGATTGTAAAGCTGCTTAACACCTTTCTAAATTGGTTCATCCATTTCCCATCGATATCCTTGGTTGTGTAAGGGGATATTATCTCTTTAGCGGCTATAGTTCTCTTAATGACAATAAATGCAAGTTTTCCTCCTTTTGTCTGTGTAACTCCAATAAAAAGATCAACAGGATGGCGAGTTAATGCCACCCCTAGCTTCTGTTTGTCGCAAAGATACCTAAACACAGCGTTCAAATCATAGAACTTGTCTGCTTCTTTTCTTTCCATAGCTGCTTCTTTTATTCTCATAGATTTCATTCCACCCTTTAGTAAAATCTATTCTTTTAACGCAATTTCTTTATTATCTCGTGCCATTTGGTAGGTTTCATCTATTCCTATTGCTTTATCATAACACTCTATTTCTTTGTCAATTTGGCCGGACATCCCTAACGCAATTCCTTTATTTAGCCACGCTTCTTTTATTCTTGGATTTATATTTGTTATTTTATCAAAACACTCCTTTGCATCTTCATATTTTCTTCTTTCTAGTTGTCTAACTCCTTTGTTGTACAATTCTTTTATTAATATTTTATCCTCTAACTTTTTTAATGTCAAGTAGGGCTCATAGTCCACCTCATATAGGAGTATTAGCTCCGAGGTTACT
>CAZOEM010000418.1:0-3208 GCA_964578735.1 uncultured Halobacteria archaeon
TTATCACCCTCGGAAAGTCAATTCAGATACGGCACTATAAAATAAAATAAAATAAAATAAAATAAAATAAAATAAAATAAAATAAATATCCTTGACTCCTATCTTAGCGCACTCTCTTACACCTCACAATAATGTTTGATTTGCATCTATATAAATATATAAATATATAAATATATAAATAAACTATAACAATATCTGCTTTCTCTGCATTCATTGATGATGCGAAAATATGCTGTCTATATCATGCCTCAAAACAACTATCTTTTTATTCTTTTGCCCTTCAGGATACGAATAAACCGTCAGTGGCGTGTAACCACTATCTAACAGTGCCAAACACAATTCTCCATATTTTCCTATCGTGAAATCACGCATAAACATTGTCATTTTTCACCTATCGCATCATTTCGAGATGAATTCAACATTCTTCGCTCGTTCATCAAAATAAATCTTATATTCATGAGACTTCATCTTTCTCGTCTTTAATTAATTAAGTATTGATAAGATAACATTTAAAAATTCGCTAAAATAATCGTATTTGATTTTTGCACAATAATTGCATTTTTCTCACCGCACCGTCCCCAGCCAGAAGATATATGTTGGGTCCCTCAACCAATCCTTTAGCCTCGGCTTGAAAATTAGAAGTTTAATTCCCCATCTGTGTTAATCTGCGTTAATCTGTGTCTATTGAATTGACGAAAGTCAATTTTTGATGCAATCCATGACATCCAATCTCATGTCCTCGTTCAACGATTGATTCGACCAACCCTGGATAATGGTCCACTACGTCCGCAACCACAAATAACGTTGCCTTTATATCAAATTTGCTGCATTCTATGTCAACATTTTCGTGAACTTCTCAATGAATTCTTCAATATCTTCAATATCTTCTTGAAGTACTTCGTAGACGACTTCATCATCTACATCCCACTAAATGTGGACTAACCTGTTTCTAAATTTATCAAACTTCAATGCCAAGCGCCACTCTCCTATATATCTCTCTATGGAAGTTGAAGTCGTGATACTCTACCATGGTCAAAGATTCAAAGTCACATCTATGCCTCTCATCCTTGCTAAAAAGTAAAACCCCTCTCTCAATCACCTTAAATTTAAAGCATAACGGTACGTGGTTTAATATTCTAACATCTATTGGAAACCCTACGACTTCTTCAAGCTCTCTCTCAAGCTTTAATTCATATTTCAAAACTTCTCTTTTGCTCTTCTTTTCACTCATGTAAACCGCAACATCAATATCTCTAAAGATACTTTCAAAGAAAGAACCATGAAGGTAAGCAAAGATTATTTCTCTTCTCTCTTTTAAAATATCCCCCATCCTTTTTTGTACCTCTTCTTTCTGATCCTCGCCGATGGCATAAATCTTCATCATATCGCCTATTAAATTAAATTAAATTAAATTATTCTTTATTCCTATATCTTTATCATCCTTCTCTGTGTTTCGGATGAAGTTTCATATGCATAGCAGCGTTTTTATCTTCTTTTTGTCTCCTCAAACTCTGCTTCAATCCTTTCAATATTATGCGTGCACCGAGGAATCTCAGCATCGGACCGCCAGAGGTAGGAATCTTAAAACCAAAAACGTTCCAATACGCCATGGAAATTCCACAAAAAAAATCTCCTCCTATTTCCAACCCATTCTTCTTTGTGATAATAGTGATAAGATGAAACACCTTCCAAAGATGAATCCGTTTTATTATACAATGAATTCACAGATACGATTTCTTCCACCAATCCCGGATAATGTTCTACCAGATCCGCAACCACAAAGAACGTTGCCTTTATATCAAATTATCTCTTCGCCTTCTTTAGCTCTTCTGTCTTTCTCTTCAACTCCTCCACACCAGTCCCCACCCATCTTGTCACTCCCTTCTGCGATAGAATCTCTTTGAATTGAACGACATTTACACCAGCAATTTCCGATGCCCTTTCAATAGAAACTTCCCCCGCTTTGTACAATTCAACCGCTGCAATCGTTTTCAAGTCCGATTTTACTTCAAAAAGCGTCCTGATTGCTTCATCATATAGCTCGGATTCATCTGGATATGCGCCAGACCGAATTACTGCTTCAACCCTCTCTTTTATCATACTTTTCGCTTTCATCTCTCTCTACCCCCCTCTTTACTTTATTGGACATCTATTTTTTTTGCATTATATTATAGCTACTGCTGACCAACCCGTGCCGCGACCACCTTATCACCGCAGCGCTCAATTCGGATTCGGCACTATCCACTATAATCTACAAAAATGCTTATTGTTTCTTTAGTAAAGATTTCTTTTTGAAAGAAATGTTTGTGTTAATCTGCGTCTATAATACCTCTGGCGCTCTGTATCCTATTACCTTATCCTTACAAACTCGTTCAAGCATTTCCTTCGCCTTAAAAGTTCTCTCTTCAAATTCTTTTACACTCATCAACGGCTCTTTCATCTTTGGATATATTTTACACGCGTGATGCAATCCATGACATGCTATTTTATTCCCCGCTCAGCAATCAACTCTGCCAATCCCTGATAATGTTCCACCACATCCGCAACCACAAAGAACGTAGCTTTTATCTCTTAACCTATCCTTTAACCTCGGCGCCCATGCAAACACTCCTTTCTCTTCTCCTCTTCCCAGCATTTCAACCGCTTTTTCTAATCCTTTTTTAAATATTCTCATGCCTTTCGTCTCTCTCAGCCGCTCGATAATCCCTAAAAGCTTCTCCACCAGCTTTGCATTCGCTATGCTGTGATGTTTCGCATACCACATTGCAGCTCTGTACAGCGCTTTGTCTAAGTATTTCCGCTTCCTCCAGTTGCCGTTCCGCTGTCCCTTCTTGAAGTTCCTGAGAAGCGCCTCGTGTGTTATATCTGTTGTTAATATCTTGCTGTTATACCTCATTGCCATAGGCATACAAAAACCTTTTCTTTTGCTTGCAAAAGGGTTTAAGAAATTTCCAACCCATTCTTCTTCGGATAATATGGATAAGATGAAACCCCTTCCAGAGACGAATCGGTTTTATTATACAATGAATTCACAGATACGATTGATTCCACCAATCCCGGATAGTGGTCCACCACATCCGCAACAACAAAGAACGTTACTTTTATATCATATTCATCCAGCATATCCAGCACTCTTCTCGTTGGCTCTCTAAGTTAGATAATCGTATCTTCCATTCCATCTCTCAAAGAATTCATTTACATCTTTGTA
>CAZOEM010000419.1:0-3206 GCA_964578735.1 uncultured Halobacteria archaeon
GCTACTTTTTCCATATTTCTTTGCACCAACTACGGTAACCCCAACTAAATCCTTGCCCCGATAGTGATAAATAATATTATCCTTCATCTCGCTCTCATCTGCGTGCTGCTGTTTCTGGAAACTGATGTATAACACATCTTCATCGTAATCAATCCAGATTCTATTTGACGGCATCTTAAGCAGATATTTTTCGATATAGCAACTCTTATGACATCCATGCTTTTTCACTAAAACTCCGCATTCCCCTCTATATTCTCCCAGTTCTCTACAAACCACTCAAAAACATTGAAGAACCTTGCATCACAGAAATACTTATCCTCATTTCCGCATCTAACGTAATAATTCCTCCTCTACTTCTTTGCTAAACGCATAAAAATCTTTCTCGCGTAAATCCTTGATAATTCCTTTAATCTCTTCTATGGAAATTTTTCTTTCCCTTTTATACCGCAGCAAAAATGTTGGAATCGAAATTGCTTTGAGCTTTTTATCCCTCGCAATCTGCCTTGCATGTCTATCACTTATTAATATCACGGCTCCATGCTCCTTCGCCAATACCATGCACCCTAACTCGCCTTTACCAAGTCCTGTCATCTCTTTCGGTTCGATAAAGCTATTGCAAATGCTTAAATCTACCCTTTTAACCATGATATATCGCTCATCACTCAGGGCATCTTCTGAAAAAGCTACCTTATATAGAATTTCATCGAAAAAACTTGTCCTTTTCAGTTCATCGTATACTGTTTTTGGTATGACCAGTTTCTTTTCACCGGATACAGCCAAAATCAAATCCAGTCTTCCTATTTTGAAAAAAGAGCTGAAGAAATCCGTATCCAATACGATCATAACTAAATCTCCAACCCTTTTAACTCCTCTTCTATCTCTTCCACTGTCTCGGCACCTCGCCTGAGCTTTATACCTCGTTCTAATAGTATTTCCTTCATTCTCTCGATATCAACGCCCACGATCTCCATCGCTCTTCCAAGTGATATCTTGCCCTTTTCATATAACGCACAAGCAATAGCCACACGCAAATCTCTTCTTGCATCCATCAACGCCTTTACTGCATCCTCAAGAAACTCCGAAATATCTCTGTAATACTCAGTATCTGGAATGGCTTTTAACTCCATTTCCAATCCCGGAGATACTATAACACTTATTTTTTTATTCACTTCCTCTACCTTCTCCATCTTCACTCACCTGATGATATCCTATGAGTTTCAATTAATTAAATACCCGTATTCGTTTAGTTAACCAATTATACGACATGATCAGATAGGTAGTAAATAACCCTGAAGCCGCCTCTTTTACCTCTGTTCATGTTAGAGCTTCTCATTCTGATTTTGTAAATTTTAGCTCATTTAAGATCTCTCTCGCCGGATGTATTTTTCCTTTTTTCAAGTCTTTAAAAGCCTCTATTATATCCTCGGTCACGTCCTCTGTATCATACGTTTCTATTTCCTCATACTTCTTAAGTAGTTCTATAAGTCCCTCAAACTCCCCAATATCAATTACAACTGCCGTTTTTTTACCGCCCCTATCAATGATATATCGTTCATTAAATTTTAACATCCATAAACGCCCCCTTGTTACTCATTCATATTTATATTTTTATCATGCCCTTATAAATATATTACCAAATCCATGCCTCCAGGGATTTTTTGTGGATGTGTCAAAATCACTGTATTTGCAGTTGATCTGCACGTCCGCCAATCGTAACTGCTGCTCATGAGCTGTACGTACCATCTCCGACTCAACCGCGAAATTATCCTTCACTAACGTGCCGGCCAACAGTTCGATCGCCTTTCTATTCAACGCCCGGAACCCGCATTGTGAATCCCTAACGGGCCCGCCCGTTGCATGGTCCAGAACCGTCCGGCCTACCCGTCTGTATGCAGGCAGGCATCTGCCCGAATGACCTGAAACCAATAACCAAATCAGCAGCATCATTTGTTAGCGGCACAAGCAGTTGCGGGATCTCGTTCGGATCGTGCTGGCCATCTCCATCCAGCAACACTAAGGCATCAAAGTCATGCTCACACTTTTTCTTTTTTTCAAAAAGAAAACCTGTGCTAAAAGAAAAAAATATTTCTTTGGTAAAGCTTTCTTTCTAAAAGAAAGGTTTGTGCTAAGAAAGGAACTTTTTTGCTTCGCAAAAACAAGGGTTCTCTCAGGTACGCATTTCAATTCACTCCAACAATCTAATCTCCCTAACTCACAAAACTTTTTTGCTTCCTTTTTCATTTTATATCCTACAATTAGTGTTTTCATTTCCAGTACTGCCAGAGATTTTTTAATCACCTGCTATTTTTCCCGCGTCAGAATCCAACTCTAAATACGTCTGTCTGCCCAGCGGGAAATCATTGATCCGTAAAGCTAGAAGGCACACACACACACACACACAAAAAAATGTAAAAAAGTTGTTCTCCCACCGTAGTAGGCTCTTCTGCGCCATATCCGTTCCTCAAATTAATCTTCGATAATTCACCATCGGCATCCTCAAAATTTTCTCTACTCTGATGGCGTCGCCATCAGAGGTTGAAGTGTTGAGTTGTTGAGATGTTGAACAGTTAGAATTATTCATCGATTCCTCGTTTCTTATTCGTGTCTCCATTTTCTCACTCTCTCAACCCCTCAACCCTTTCAACCTTCTCAACCTCTCACCCATTATTAAGCTACCTGAAAAGATTGCCCCATAAGTTGAAAGCTTGCTACCTCTTTGCGCTCTAACTTTCTTCTTATCTCTTCGAATCGTCTGACGGTTTCTGGCGAATAGAGGCGTTCACCACAATGCAGACAAACTTCTGCATGGACTTTCATAACGGCTGTGTGGACACCACCTCGTAGCAACTTCTCAACCTCTTTCTCCTCAAGCTCTCCACCACAAACGGGACACTTGTCAAACGGTTTCATTGCCCGCTTCATTATCCTGTTGGGCTTCTTCGTCCGCGTGATCGGTGATGCGGATTCGCTCTGACCGAATTGCATTTCTGATGTCTGCGATTTCCATTCATAAATTCCTCATTCAAATCCATTACTGAAATAATGAGACCCAAAATGACAGGGACAAATAACCCCTCCTTCCTTCAACTTTCAACTCCTCAACCCTTCAACCTCTCAACCCAGTGCCTGATATTACAGTCAGCTCCCGCTCACCAATGCGTCGAGTAGAGCACTGGCGCAGTAGCCTTAAGCCATCGATATCAGTA
>CAZOEM010000420.1:0-3203 GCA_964578735.1 uncultured Halobacteria archaeon
CCTATCAACCAAGCAGATAATCCAAACCTTATCCCACTTACGTTGAGGAGATATTAGCATCTCCAAAAGAATATCAACCGAAGACCGAGCGCGGGAAGCGGGAAGCGGGAAGCGGGAGAAAGCGAAACGGGATGCGCTGAAAGAGCCAGTAAAAAAAGAAAAATGTTATGAACATATCGAAAGCATAAATAGCTTTGTCGAGAAGATGAGAGAGAAGAGGGATATTCTAGATGTTATTTCTCCATCACACTAAGCATCTTGAAGGAATTTACTGAGTACTTTGCACGATTTGTTTTTTCTGCATGCTGATTTCATCGGGCGATTGATTTTTGAGCAAATTTACAAATTTTATCTGCGGATTGATGATTAATAGTTCTGGAACTTTTAGAAAAAGAGGTTAAAAAGCGTAAACCGGACGTTGTTGCCATGTCTAGAGTTACATATCCTTATCAGCCGGCGGAGAAAAGATATGGGCTAACAAGAAAGATACTGGAGAGTTATTGCCGCTTTAGAACCATTTGCTCCCTCTCCAACAAAAAGGTTAGAAGCCATCAAGAAGTTAAATGAAGCGGGGATACAAGCAGGCGTTGATTTTACCCCTGTTGTACAGTAGCTCTTAGATAGCCCAGATAATATTGAAGAGGTAATTGAAAAGAGCATCAGAACATGCGAAATATATTTTGATGTAGCAAATCTTTTATTGCTGATAGCCTTTTTCGGGAATTTAAATCTGCAAATCAGTATTCCGCGTGGGCTTATCATAAAGCTTCTCAAACAATAGAAGATTTGAATGAAAGTATAACAGGAATTTATAAAAGGAAAGCGCTTGATAAACTTCCCGGAGTTGGAAAGAGTATTTCCAGAGACACAGAAGAGTTTTTGGTTAATATCAAGAATGTCAAAACTTTTGACGGTTTACTTTTTGCAAACATTTTTCGGAATGACTATAATATAGCAAAAACGGATATAACCGAATACTTTAAACGTTACTATTCGCTATGTACTTAATTAGTGAAAAGAAATGGCGATAAAATAAGATATAATTCGCTATGACGTGATGGGTACGGATATACGAAATCCCGATGTCTTTGATGAAATAGTAGAGAAAACAAGACGAGACATAGGCGAAAGAAATAAAAATGACAGAAGCTAGCTCAACGTATGATGTAATAATAGTTGGAGGAGGACCGGCAGGGTCTACGGCAGGGTATCTGTTGAGCAACTTCGGATTTAATGTAGTGATAATAGATAAAAGCAACTTCCCAAGGCGAAAGCTTTGTGGTGGCTCGATAAGCGATAAAACACTTAAAATTTTGGATAGGGTATTTGATGAAACAGAATCATCTCTTAGAAAGAGACATATATTGAATTTCCAGTCGGACAGCTATGAATTTTTTCATAAAAATAAGTGTATGCTAAAAAACACTAGAGACATGCCCTTTTACTTTACTGACAGACGAGTATACGATAATTTCCTGTTAGAAAAGGCAAAAGGAGCTGGAGTCGAAGTAATAGAAGGCGATGGAGTTAAAGTATTTGACCCATCCAAAGGTGAAGTGATTACGGCAACGGGGAAGAGATTAAAGGCAACGTTTATCGTAGGTGCAGATGGCGTCAATAGTATTATGAGGAAAGAGCTGTTCCGAAAGTACCAAATTGCCACGCATAAATGGAAACAGAATTTGGCTACCGCAGTGGAAGTATTTATTGATCGCACGGAGATAGAAGAGGCCATAGATCATCCTATTTTCTTCTTTGGTTTTGTAAATTGGGGATACTCATGGATATTTCCGAGTAAAGACAAACTAATAGTGGGTTTAGGTGGTCTTAATAGTGCGAATAGGGGCAATTTGTTAGATTTATTCCATAATTTCTTATCATCGTCCGTTTTGAATCAAGGCAGAAGAACGAGAATCCATGCACATCCTGTACCCGCGGGTAACTTCCTTCTAAGACCGGTTTTTAAGAATGTCATACTTGTGGGAGATGCCGCGGGTTTTGTAAACCCTATAACAGGCGAAGGGATTTTTTATGCACAAAGGAGTGCAGAGCTTGCTTCATGGGCGATATATAAAAGTGTACATAATAATGAGAACATGGAGACCTCCTATCTACAATTACTACGAAAGCATGTGTATCCGGAACTCGAACACGCGAAGAGAGTTAGGTGGCTCATTTTTGTGGGTTTTAATAAATTGCACTTCTATCCACTTAAAATAATATTGAAAAATATTATTGAATCGTACTGAGGGCACGGTCTAAAAACTACGTGATTTATCACCGCGGAGGCACTGTCGAATTTTCCAGTGAAATCACTATTTGCGATAATAGCGGATTTAATACACGAGGGTTTTTAAGTTGCCGAAGCGGAAAGAGTAGAACTATTCTGGAGCAGCGCGGACGAATACGGGGATTATCTGAAGAATTTTTATCACGTTCTTCTTCGTCGCAATACCAACGATGCAACTGCAAGTATTCCAGTGATGGCGAGAACAGCCTCAAAGCCTGGTGGTGTTGGTGTAGGCGTTGTTGCCACAGATGCTGGTGTAGATGTAGGTGCCAGTGTTGACGTTGGCGTTATCGCAGGCGATGGACCTGGTGTAAGCATCGCTACGGGACCCTCAAGCTCAATACTCTCTCCAAACTCAATGCTACCATTATCCGCAAAAGAGAATTCTGCGTAAGCTCCGAACACATCGCCGTTCTCATCGAATGTGAGTTCTCCGGAAGCGCCCTGATAGTTTATCTCCTGCCCCGCATGAATAAGTTTTAACGCTTCGCCGATGTCCGGGACCTCTTCGCCCGGTGGATTTGCAACGTCCCTTATGTTGTCACGGATAGCTGTCCCGGTAGCAGTACCTGCTTTTTCTATTTTCTTCATGCAAATAGTAACCCAAACGTATTCTAGTGTCTCATCAACTTTATTAGCGGAGAGGTATCAAGGTAACTAGTGTCGTGTCAATTTAATTAAGTTACATAATGCTTAGCTAGTTTTTCAAGGTATATAAAGTATAACTTCTGCCTATTTAAGACGCAGATTTACACAGATTTACACGGATTTAAGGGATATAAATTATGACTCTGCGTTCGCCAGGAATTAATTATTATAACTTACTATTGATGCCCCTCTCACGGTCAGACACCTAAAATATTCGAGGACAATCACAACTTTACGGGGCGGGATTTCGTCTCGCGGAAAAAGA
>CAZOEM010000421.1:0-3185 GCA_964578735.1 uncultured Halobacteria archaeon
ATATGGAAGATATGCAAATCCAAGAAGAATATCAGGAAGCGGTGAATGAATTTGTAAGAAGGGCGCGGGAAAAATATAAGGATAAAATAGATAGCATTATTTTATTTGGGTCTGTTGCAAGAGGAGAAGCAGGAAGAGAATCCGATATCGATATTCTTGTCGTGATAGTAGGTGATAGATTTAGGATGAGACGGGAACTTTCCGAAATTGTGTTGGATATACTTTTAGAGACCGGAGAATACCTATCTATAAAGACATTGTCCACAGAAAATTTTAAAATTTTAAAAGAGATAAAATCATCTTTCTTAAGCAATGTAATCAAGGAGGGCATTTTCATTGAACGAGGTGGAGTTGTTACTTAAAAGGGCAGCATCGAAACTTTCTGCTGCAAAAGTGCTGTTTCGAGAGGGGTATTATGATGATGCTGTTAGCAGGGCATATTATTCAATGCACTTCGCAGCCCGAGCGCTTTTATTGACGAAAGACATTGCCCCAAAGACGCATAAAGGGCTCGTATCCAAGTTTGGTTTAGAGTTTGTTAATAATGGTTTCATCGAAAAAACTCATGCAAGGGCTTTAAACGTTGCGATGGAAGATCGGGAGGAAGCGGATTATTCGATCATATGTGAAATTAGCGATGGAGAGGCAGAATCAGTAATCGCAGACGCCGAGAAGTTTTTAGTGCGTATTAAAGAGGCGATAAATGAGATTCAAAAGAAGGCTGATGCGTGATAATAATGTTGTAGATACACGAAACTTATTGGATCATGATGCTTGGCGGGGTGCAGGATTTAGTGTAAAAATGTTAGGAATCTCGTGATTAAGCGAAGCTATAATCCCACTTCTGTACTTCTCCCGTCTTCAAAGCATCAAGCACTTTAAGCGAACAGATTGTTGCCTTTACTCCATCTTCAACCATAGGTAAATCTACATTTCTACTTTCGCCTTTCAAGAGTTTACCGTATTCATTAATCAACTCAAACTGCCCTTTCTCAATTCTCTTCAATTTCTCTCCCTTTCCATCTAAGCCTGTAACAACCAATTCTTTGAAATCATCTATTGCAATAACACCGTGATCAACAAAGATCTCTACTCTTTCTTTAGAATATGATTCGTTACCAATAGTGACATAAATAATTGATGCCACTGAGCCATCTTCATATCTAATTGTGCTTATAACATTGTTGACATCTAATACCGATTCGTTATTTGAAGAGATTTTTTCCGCGTATATCTGCACAGGGTCTCGACCAACAATCCAATTACAGAAATCGAAGAAATGACAGCCTTCTCCTATGATTGCGCCACCGCCTTCAATGGGGTCGTTAATCCAGTGTTCTTTTTTCATACCGGCTGAATTTATTCTATAAGTAATCATCAAAGGATTATTTCTATACTCAACGATCCTTTTCGCTTTTTGTGCTAAAGGTGCGAATCGCCTGTTAAAACCAATCGTTAAATTTACCTCGTTCTCTATAACGGCATAATAAACATTTTTGCAGTCTTCATAGCTCATAGCAATTGGTTTTTCGACAAAAATATGCTTTCCCGCATTTGCCGCTTCTATTATTAAAGGTGCATGTAAATTATGCCGGGTTGCGATAACCGCCATATTTATGTTTGCATCTTGTAGCACGTCTGTATAGTCCGTAGTGCAATATTCTGCACTATATTCTTCTGCAATCTTCTTAGCATTGCTTCCTGTGCGTGTGACAATTGCTTTGATTTCAAAAAGAGGTATCTTCTTTAGATTCGGTAGGTGATGTGCTTGTGCAAATCCTCCGGCACCGATTACTGCAACGTTTATATTTTTGGCTGTCCCAATGACAGAAGGTTTTAATTGCGTCTTTCTAACCAATTCTCTTTGCGGTCGTTCTGTATATTTAAACAAAACGCCAATTGGTCTTTTTTCCGCGTTTAATGTGTCATACGCCTTTGCAGGTTCTTCAACCGGGTATACATGATCTATCAATCGTTTTACATTTACTTTCTTTTCCGAAACCATATACAAGAATTCCTGCATGTTTCTGTTTTCGGTCCATCTAACATATCCAATCGGATAATCCACCCCTTTCTCTTCATATAGCGAATCATACCTGCCTGGACCATAAGAACATGAGATAAGGAAATCAAGTTCTTTCTCGTAAAAAGGCGATCTGTCAAGTTCCATTCCTACTGCGCCCACAACAATTACCCTACCTTTTTTCCTCGCCATTTCCATAGCTTGATTAACTGGCTTACTGCTTGTAGCAGCAGCATAAATAATCACAGAATCGGCACCTACTCCACCTGTATATTTAAAAACGTTATCAACAGCCTCTTTTCCCGCAGTAAAGCATATATCGGCCCCTAATTCTTTTGCGAGTTCTACTCGTTCTTTCATGACGTCTATGCCAATGACATGAGCACCAGCGGCTTTTAAAATTTGGCATGCTATCTGACCAAGTAAACCCAGTCCAATAACCACGACATTATCGCCAAATTGGACATGTGCCCTGCGAATGTCCTGCATGGCAATTGCACCTATTGTTGTAAATGCAGCCTCATCAAAATCAACATTATCCGGCATTTTACAAAGTAAGTTTCTTGGAACGCTGACGATTTCTGCGTGATTGGCATAGCCTGCACCTGCACCTCTATCACCAACTGCAATATCTGTCAGGAACTAACATAACGTTCCCACTTACGACATTCTTTTTGGGCACTTCTTGATCATATTTCTAGATGTATCTCCCAACCTTCAGGTGTAGTGATTGCACGCTCATTCATACTTTCAAATGCTTTCCTCATACCATCACGCCATTTTCCAGGCACCTTTAGGTATGTAATGTGAAGCGTGTTCCCGATTAGCTTCACATGTGCTTGCTGCTGGTAAATGCACTTATAAGCGGTATAAAAATTCAGTTTGGTAAAAGGCAAACCAAAGAATTCTTTCATTAAATATGCATGCATACTCTTTTCTTCTCGCATTTATACTCCGCAGACACCCTCTGAGCCGGCTCGTCTTCTTCTCCCACCAGTTATTGTGCTGCCTGTTCTCTACTTCGTAAAAATCGTAACCGTGAAGCGTATCGAGGCTGCCGTCCTTCTTCTTGTATTTGAAGTCATTCTCCTGGGCAGGAAAACGCCACTTATACAAATCCACCACTTCTTCTTTCGTTACCACCTCTTTAGCGGTATGAGCA
>CAZOEM010000422.1:0-3171 GCA_964578735.1 uncultured Halobacteria archaeon
ATATTTAAAGTAATCGAAAAAGAAACTTATTTAATTGGTGTGGGACTAAGTTATTTGTCGCAACGGAAAAAGAGTCAGACATGGTTGAAAATCGAAAACCCATACAGGATTTAAAGTAATCGTGTTACTTGAGAGAGTGATTTGGCTATGATAAGGGTATGCGTTGTCTGGTGTCGCACCATAAGTCAAACACCGGACATCCAAAACCTATCTCTCACACATAATATCACTTCCTTGTTATTGTGTTAGTAACATAAAAATAGTATTTATATAGCAAAAGATATTTGGAATGTAAGATAGATGTTAAAAAACAAAAGGAGGTGAAAAAAATATTATGGAAAGAAGAAAGAAAATGGCGACTATAGCGGCTATTATCCTAACAGGACTATTCATCGCGAGTGCAGTGGGCATAGCGAGTGCCCATTTTACCATGATCTTCCCCAGCGATAGTCAAGCCACGATATGGGATGTGGCACCTGAGGACTACATAGCAGAGCGTGGCGAAACAAAGACGGTCTATATAATGTGGGGCCACCCCTACGAGCACATTTCGTTTGATATGGCCTCCGTACCTGAAGTCTCAGTAATGAAACCAGACGGCACGGTTGAGCAACTTACGGCTGAAGAAATAACCGTTGACGGCATGGACGTAGAAGGGAATCCAGGGACATTTGTAGCCTACAAAGCCTCGTTCACTGTTGATCAAAGGGGCGATTCCATTGTCTTTGTAAGATATGAGGACGAAGACCAGAAATTGACAGACTATGTAAAGGCGATCATTCACTGCGGAGAAGAGCAATGGATAGGTTGGGATGCGAAACTAGGGCAGAAAGCGGAAATCGTTCCGTTCACGCGACCTTATGGCTTGGAAGAGGGCTTTGTGTTCACGGGAAAGGCGTTATATGATGGAAACGCTCTTCCAGATGCAGACGTAGAAGTTGAGAAGTACCATACACTGGACCTTGGTAAAGAGATAGTAGAGGCTGCAGAGACGATGTACCCATACGACCCGCCAATGATGTTCACACGGGTGACAAAGACGAATGCCGCTGGTGGATTCGCATATACTCTTGACGAACCGGGGATATGGTTTTTTGGCGCTTACGGACCTGAGATAGAAGGGCTGACGCAGAGGAGCGTGTTTATCATTCCCGTACTGGAAGAGTTCCCTGCGGAGAAAGAGGTAGTAGCAGAAACACCTACGGCAGCAGCAAGTCCTGGATTTAGTGCGATAGCAGTGATAGCCGGGTTATTTATTGTCGTGTACCTGGTAAAAAGGAAAGAGAGGTAATTAAGAAAGAAAATGGTGCATATATCAGATGGAATTTTATCTCTGCCTGTATTGGCAGCGGGATGGGCAATCACAGTTGCGTTGATAGGGGTAGCACTCTGGTGGAGCAAAAAGGAGGGTAATTTAGAGGAGGAGATACCGAAGTTATCGGTGATGACAGCGGCATTTTTTGTCGCTTCTCTCATCCATATACCCGTAGGACCGACAAGTGCGCATTTTATACTCAATGGTTTAGTGGGTGTAATACTGGGGATATTCGCCTTTCCCGCCATTTTTATTGGTATTGTACTTCAGGCACTTCTTTTTCAGCATGGCGGCATAACAACTATCGGAATAAACACGGTGAACATGGGCATTTCTGCTCTGATTGCTTATGGTATATTCAAGTGGGGAAGTAAGGTCTGTAGGTCAATAAAGGGAAAGGATATATCCATCTGGATATTTGGTGCTCTCGCAGGCGGTGCAGGGGTATTTCTGGCGGTCATATTCACAGCGTTTTCGCTCATTCTCTCAAGTAAAGAGGCTTTTTTTGCCATTGCTATCGCACTTGCTATCGCGCACATCCCCATAATAGTAATAGAAGCGATAGTTACAGGTTCTATCGTAGTGTTTCTGATGAGAGTAAAGCCAGAGCTAATAGGAAGTTTAGGAGATGATGAATAAATGAACGTGAAACAGATGGCTTGTGTTTTTGCTGTGCTCGTAGTCCTATCGTGTTTGAGCATAAGCGTTGCGAGTACACATCGCATGCATGTAGTGCATACGCTGAGCGAACTAGAAATAGAAGCGTACTTCGCTGGTGGTGCTTTGGTACAAGATGGAGACGTGAAAGTGTACGACAAAAACGGTAATTTGTATATAGAAGGTGTGACAGACGAAGAAGGTAAGTTCCGTTTCACACCTAAGATAGGTATGGATGAGTATGAAGTGGTCGTTGAGGCAACACACATGCCAGGTCATAGAGGCGAAACGACAATAAACCTGAGTCAGGAAGGTGCTGGCGGTATGGGAACAGAACTGCCGTTATATTCAAGAATTATAGCCGGATTTGGGTATTTAATAGGCATTGCGGGTTTTGCAATGGCATATACGTGCTGGAAGCAGAAGAAGAATAAGAAATAGAAATACGGTAATGGAGAGTAAGAGGAATAATGGTGGAATATCCGGAGATTGACAAGTATTCATCGCTCGATTCGCCAATGCACCGATTTGACCCGCGGGCAAAGATAGTTGCATTCATAGTCCTCATTTTCGCGGTCGTTTTAGTCCAGGACCTAAAATTGGCTCTTATCGCGTTGATCGGTGCTATCCTCTTTCTTATTGTATCAAAACTACCTCTTCGGTTTGCTCTGCAGCATATCAAATGGGTTTTTTTATTTGTTGTTCCTTTTATCGTCATCATGCCTTTTACAGTACCGGGAACGGAAATATTCCGCTTCTATGGTTTAACGATGACATACGAAGGACTCGAATACGGTATTTTAGTAGCAGTACGAGCTTTGTCTGCTGTTATTCTTGTTTTACCTATGATCGCGACCACGCGGTTTGACTTAACAATAAAGGCACTGGATAAGCTAAAAATGCCCAATATGCTTGTTCAAATGTTCATGTTCACGTATCGCTACATATTTGTCTTTGTGGTCGAGTTTCAAAGGACCTGGCGGGCGATGGTGGCACGGGGGTTCCAGTTGAAGACGAACCTTTATGCACTGAAGACGATAGGGATAGCGCTGGGAACGCTTTTTGTCAGAAGTTATGAACGTGGTGAGAGGGTGTATCAGGCATTGCGGGCTCGTGGCTATACGGGAAGTCCAAAAACGCTGGTTGTGTTCAAGATGCGTGCGAGTGATTATATACTAGCAGTTACGATTATAGGGTTT
>CAZOEM010000423.1:0-3166 GCA_964578735.1 uncultured Halobacteria archaeon
AAAATCAAATTTTGTAATAAAAAGTGTTATATCCAATCGAGCGTATTTGATAACAAGTGATGTGTCTGAGTGTCCCACCTTCATTCCAAACTCAACCGTTATGGGTTAGGTGCAAAGGCATTTTCGTAAACTTAAAGACACGGCAAAACCAATGTTAGCGGACCTGACAGGCGAGATTATATAATTTTCAATCTTAATTAAAAAGTAATATTTTTTAAAAAATTTCATATCCAACGCTTTTTTTAAACCGTACAAAGCTCCAGTATCATAAATCAAATAGATAAAGCATATTTGGGTCTTTTGTGATGAAATGAAACCTGCGGTCATGCCTTTTGCCGTCTGTGACTTGCAGCTTGGTAATTGCGAGGCACACATTGGTAAATTTCGCATTCCGCTATAGCTCGTGAGCAGTCGGTTATACACGCCCCTGAAGATTTTAGGTGAAACGCGTAGCCCACAATTGGTCACAGTTACGACTCCACCTTATCAAACGACCATCAATTAATCGCAGAGCCTGTTAATTCCACACACATTTTTGTGACGCTAAAAAGCATATCCTCTCTTTCACCGAAAGTCATGATGGGCATAGTTGTTACATATTAACAAATACCCTTTGCCTATTTAGGACGCAGATTTACACTGATTTACGCCGATTTAATTTCTTCTGCGTTAATCAGAGTTAATTTGTGTCAATAATTAATTTTAAATTGTGGGTGAAACGGAGACACTAAAAAATGCATGTATTTTTAGCTAATTTTTATAACCACGAGATTAGGGAACTCACAAATAATAATTTACCAGAACGGTAACTAACATTTTTCAAGAATTTTTAAGATACCGATTAAGGCAGATTAACACAGATTTAATTTTGATTCTTTCTATGAACCCGTAAAAACTTAATAATTTTTTTAGGACTTTAGGGTAGCGTCTGTGTAAATCTGTGAAATCTGTGTCTTTGTATGATAATTATCAAAATGGGTAAACTATTTACTGGGAGTTCCCTTATAATGACGCAGTCAAGGTAGACCCGACGTTAGAACACTATCGCTCAGAATTTAGGTTTAAGAAAAGGCAGTCGCCTGGCCAGGGTAGCGAAAAAGGAATCTTTTGTTGATGCGGGAGGCTCTTCTGTTGCTCTACCCCTCTTAGGGCTATTTTAGGTTCTATTTCGTTTTTAGGGTGTCTGAGTTCTTTTATTGTTTCGACTGAGCGTGCTTTTCTTCTTTTGAGAAATAGATATATGTGCCCTGCTATCCCGATGAGCGACAAAACTATTCAATAAATAAACGTAGAACACATGAGCTAATATCCCCCATATTTTACCTGAAGCCGTCTACAAGAGCCACTTTCTCATTTGGTTGTTACATTCTAACCTGACAAATTAACCCTAAGGAAACTACATTGGTTTTCGAAAGTATATATACCCCTATGCCTGTAGTACTTAACACTGTCTCGTAAGAACGAGTCATGCAGGCAAGAGAGGGATGAAATATGCAGAAGGATTTTCATTACTATTGCATCGGTGTTCTCGCTAAAGCCGCAGGTTTCGATAGAGGCGATGCTCTTACAATTGCTTATGCCTCGCAATATGTTGATGACGCAACGGAAAGTGTGCCAATCCCGGTTGGTGACATGTGGTTTGATCCGGTACGCACGGCACATTATGGTTTGAGAGCTTTTGGATGGTCAACACAAAAACGGGTGTATATACCCTTTCACTTTCTTCCACCCAATCCGATTCGATCTCCCCACGATCCTTTCGTCACTATGCCCAATTCGCCCTTTGCTCTGAGGATTTTGGAAGAGGCTTATGAAGAGCAGCATGAGCTGTGTCGTCTGTGTCGTATTGGTGTGGCTCTCCACACCTTCGCCGATACATGGGCCCATCAGGGCTTTTCCGGAAGGCTACATGCGGAGAACGATGTGGAAAGCATCTACCAGCGTAAAGGAGAGAGATGGGATTACCTGCTAAAGGAAAATATTTTCTTGGACTTTTTGCCTCAGATTGGCCATACTGAAGCGGGGTATTACCCAGACCATCCATTCCTAATGTGGAAATATACGCGGAAAATAACGAATGCTGTGGTGGAGCGCAATAACACGGATGAGTTTTTCACTGCGGCTGAAGCCATCTACCATCAATTGTGTGATGTTGATAAGTCTAAATCCGATACCCTGATCCCATGGGAAGATATTGAGACTGAAGTCCATGACCTATTGGCATACCGAGAGCAAGACAAGGAGAAACGCTGTGAGAAGTGGAGGGCGCAGTTTCAGCACATGTTCGAGCCTTTGGAGTTTAGATATGACAAGCAAGTATGGAGAAACGATGCTTTTTTGCCGGATAATGAAGAGGATACAGATTGGGACGACTTTGCGCCCTCCGAGTTTAAACGGCTCCTGTTTCACATGAGTCCAAGATTTTATAACTCGCCGTGGGTACAGTTTCACCGAGCGGCGCTACGGCAACGCCATTTTGTTTTGGAGAATCTCCTTTGATAAAAAGAGGATGTGGAGCAATGACAAAATGGAAGAAGATGAGGAGATATATCAGTTCGGATGGGTCCCGGATTATCCCGATTTCCGGGATTACACGGAAGAAGACGAAGGAGTTAAGTTGCTGCTTGAAAAAGCAAGTGTGATGCCTATCGAACAGGCAGCGGGAATTAGGCTTCCTGCGTCAGTTGACTTGAGAAAGTGGTGTTCTCCTATTGAGGATCAAGGTGGTATCGGTTCGTGCACAGCAAATGCTGGAGATGGGGTTATAGAACTGTAACTTTAACCTTTTTTCGTAATAGATTCGTCAGGTAGTACTGTACTATAACAAGTAAAATCTTCGGCTGTAATCCGCAGCAATTATTAGAACATTTAAATACAGAACAAGAAAGCACCCTTCGGGTGCAAATCAATTGTAGCTAAAGCTAAGCACTGGATGATTCCGCAGTCGTGGACAATTTCTTTACTAATGAACCCTTATATCGGATTACTTTTGTTGAACTCGTCCGGACTCGCGGACAACCAAATACAAAAGCTTAAATAACCAGAAGATATATATATAAAAATATTGAAGGGCGAAAAAAAATGTCCGCGGAATTAACAAAAGAAGATATATTTAGACTGTTTGCCGAAACCGATAAAAGGTTTAAAGAAACTGACAGAAGGTTGG
>CAZOEM010000424.1:0-3165 GCA_964578735.1 uncultured Halobacteria archaeon
CATATAAATGTCAGAAATATTTATATATAATAAGCAATTATGTCAGTTCCTGATGAATCAGATAGAAACCGCAATTTCCTTTTTTATAAACGCATTTGGATTTTTGCAGTATCGAACTAACTAAACAAACACGTTGTATTTGCTCTATTTCTATCTCTCGATCACTATCGTGCATACCCACAGGATGTCATCACTCCCTGCTGCGTCTACCGTTGCATCCGCTATGATAGCTAAAATCTGGTCTTGTGTCTTCGATCCGAGAGCGTATATTGAACCATATTCAGCCTCAAACGCAGAACCAAAAAGGTCCGGACTGTTTATCTCATCATATACTCCATTAGGTCCCGGACTTAACACATGTGTGTTCGGCTGGGAGATTAAGGGTGCAGCACGTGATTTTTAAACTTGCTTTTGCCGTTTCTGGTAGTTCTTTAGTTCAAAGAAATGATAGTAACATCGCTGTATCTCCTTGTCAGCTAAAAAATAGGACATTTCGCCGTCATTGAATATCGTTCTTTCCTCGTATTTCTATGTGAACTATTTCAACACACCTTTTAATACTGAGATCAACATATTTATTACTGCCGATTTCTTCGGCCTGCCTCGCGGCGGGCATCATCTGCGTTACACCTTCGGCTGTGCGGCTTCGCACGCACCGCCTTCGGGCAACGCACTCCTGCATAGCAGGTAAGTAGCAAAGTGGTAGAGAAGTAAGTAGCTACTGCTCCCTCACAAGGCGGAAGCCGAGTGAGAAGGCGCGGAAGCCCGGGGCACCGGAGGTACGAACCGCAGACCGACAGCACCCGGGGCTTTGGGTGGGGCGCAAGCCACCACCGCGAACGGCCCGGTAGGCACCATTCCCACTTTCCCACGCACTACCATCAGCAGGTGCGCCGTTGTAATCGCTATGCCAGCTATCCTGCACCCATTCCCAGACATTGCCGTGCATGTCATACAGCTCCCTTGAATTGGGCTTCTTCTGACCGACCGGATGCATCCTAAAGTCAGAATTATTATACCAAGCATAATCGCCAAGTTTTGACTCGTCATCCCCAAATGAATATATTGTGGTGGTGCCAGCCCGACAGGCATATTCCCATTCTGCTTCAGATGGCAGCCGGTACTTGCCTGTGCCTTCCTTCTCGTTGAGCTTTCTGATGTATTCCTGCACATCGTCCCATGAAACCAGCTCAACCGGCAGGTCGTCGTCACCCTCGAAATAGGAAGGATTATCGCCCATGATCGCACGCCACTGCTTCTGCGTTACTTCATATCTGCCCATGTAGAATGCCTTTTCGATATTTACATGATGGACTGGTCCTTCATCACTATCCCTACCTTCTTCATCTGACGGCGAGCCCATCTCAAACTCGCCCGCAGCTATCAGCACAAACTCCATGCCGATGGTGTTGGTGCAGGTCGTTGCGATTGCTGGCTCAGAAGGGAAAGGAAAAGCGCCTTTATCGGTTACCTTAATCACTCGATAGCCATGCTCGTAGATGGTGGTACCCCACACATCGGTATCTTTGGTCGCACTTCGTGTTTGGATAAAGAGCGGTCTATTGTTAAGATACACATTGCCGTCCGCATCAAAGAACTTATCGGCGTGCGTGTGCCCTGAGAGCACTAATTGGACATTGTTATCGTTGCAATAGTCAATAAACCTCTTTCGGTTTTGTGATATGCAAGCGTCATTGCCTCCGGGAGCTGGAGGGTCATCTTCCCATGTTCTGTCTTCTAGATCGTTAATTGCCGGATGGTGCATGAAAATAATCTTAGGAATATCCGGATTGAGCTTCTCAAGCTCTGTTAATTGGACATTTGATAACCCACTGCCCTCGGGACTCGGGTCAGGCACGGGAACTGGTGTATTCCCTCCGGACATAATCATATCAATTCCACTGAAATCGCTCCCTGAATCTAAACATATAAAAAGGTATCCGCCATATTCAAAGGTGTAATTATCCGGCGGGATTAAATATGTGATGCCTTGACCCGGTGTTTTTATGTATTTGTGGTAGTTCTCAAGGTTATCATCACCCCCCGCTAGATTCTTACGTCTATCATGATTGCCCGGGACGAAATAAACAGGAATATCATGTCCATCTCTTTTCTCCTGGAGAATGAAACTATTTAAAGTAGATATAAACGCGCCAAAGAAGCTTTCGTCATTCCACTCTACATCATCGCCGGTAATAACTATGAATGCTGGTTTGGGATTCAAGGTTCTTATAGTTTCAAGTGTGTCTGTGAATTTGGTTATTGATCTTTCTACTTCATTGGCGGTAACACCTCCGATATGGACATCCGTGATTTGAACAAAAGTAAATGGCTCAGTTAGCGACATAATACTTTCAACAAGATACTGCGGCTTTTCCCCTATCCTCACCATTACTGAAGTATCATACACCTCTGGCGTTGAGATTTCCCCGTCCATATTTACCAGATATACATCTTCCGTATCCACACTCAACACCACCGCCATTGCCTCACCAGAATAATCCACCGAATCTTTTATGCCCGTGCCGTCCATTTCCGTGTACCAAAAGACAGTCACCTTCTTGCTTTTATCATCCGGATTCTCAAACACTATTTCAAATAGCGTCCCTTTTCCTACATCTTGCCGCTTTGCTTCTAACGGCACCAGCCCGCCCAGCACATCCATCATTGTCTCGATCACCTTCACCGATTTCTTTGCTGCAATAGTCTCTGTCCCATCTTCGCAAGAAACATCATATAGTCCAAAACTGTTAGCATCCGGAGCGTTCTCAGCCACAGTTTCATCTTTAAGATTGAATATCACTGCCCGTTCAATCCCCTGCACGAACATCAGCGCTAAATACCGCGTCAATACGCTTGCCTGATTAGCCTCGCTATTCACAAAGCCGCTATCCTTATTTGCGCCTGTTGGGAATCCAAATTCCGTTATCCAAATGGGTTTTTCTTTTCCTTCGTTGTTCACGATTACCGTCTTCACTTTTGCTATGTTCTCTTCGATCTTTTCCGGGTCCTGATACTCGGAATAATAATGGATAGCGACCTTGTCCATGAAGTGGTTATAAGCAGAGCCCTCATTTTGGTTTATCTCCTGGTACATCGCTTCCAGGTAATCGGTATTGAATCGTCCCACATGATCGCCTGCAACGTTGCTCTCCATGCCCAGTC